>JALYXS010000732.1 GCA_030946965.1 Acidobacteriota bacterium | reverse complement strand
GGCGCCATGTAATAGAGAGTTCCAACGGCGAACCCGGTTTGCGTCTTCACCGAGGCGTCCGGCGCCTTCGCGATCCCGAAATCGATTAGCTTTGCCAGGCCCGTCGAGCTGACGTGAATATTGGCCGGCTTGATGTCGCGATGCACGATATCGTGCGCGTGGATCTCTTCGAGCGCGCGCGCCGCCTGCAGGGCGATCTTCAGCTTGTCGGCTGTATTGCCTGTGCGGCCTTGTTGGATAGCCGCGCCGAGTTCCTCGCCGCGCAGGAACTCCATGACCATGAAGGGCCGGTTTTCGTGCTCACCGAAATCGAAAACATTGATGATATTTTCGTGATCGAAGCGAGCCGCCGTGCGCGCCTCCTCGAGAAATCGCGCCCGAACGCTTTCCTCCGCGCAGTTCTCTTCCTTGAGAATTTTCACCACGACGATTTTTCCGAGGAGGAAATCGCGTGCCCGGTAGACGTCCGCCATTCCGCCTCCCAGGTATTCAAGCAATTCGTATTTGCCGAACCGGAGCGGAAGCTGGCTCTTAGCGGCGGGACCCATGAAACCTAGGAATCGATAACAACCAGCAGCTCGATTTCGGGCTCGGTAAATTCGCCCGGCACATACACGCCCACTTGGCGCGTTTTCACGATGTGATCCCAGCACGGGCCGGACTTGCCGATGGAGAAGTACTGGGTGCCGGGCCTCGTCGAAATGGCGCTAGGGGGTGTCTGCAAATGAGTGAGTGAGAAACCGGGCAGCGCGCGTTTCACCAGTTCCGGCACAAAAGCGCGGGAGCAGATCTTGACCAGCAGCGGCGTTTTCGAGATCACTTCCGCCTCGCCTCCTCCACTGCCGACCGCGAAAACCCAAGTGGAGCGCCCGAGGCACCGCTGGTCCCGCACCTCGCCGGAATAGAAATACTTGTCCTCGGCTTTGAGCGGGATCTTCAGACAGTTAGTCGGAATGATCATCTCCAGATGGCGGCGGATATGGAGATCGAGCGCATCGAAGCATTCCCCCAGACGTTGATGATCGTAAACCGGAAGCCCGCGGGGATGCGATTCCAGCGCGAAAGTGCAAAGCGCGCCTCCCAGCCGCGACATCTCGACGAATAATTCTTCCGGGTGTCCGCGTTTTGAATAATACAGATGCCGCAAGGGGGCGAGCGCGGTATTGATGGTGTGCAGGAACCAAAATCGCGCGAGTTCCTGGGTGGAGAACGACGGCTGTTCACCGCCCGCAAGGGAAAATTCAGCGCTGCGTTCCTCCAATATTTCAATCAAGCGGCCCAACAGGCTCATCAAGCGCGCGCTCGCGCTCAGTTGCACGCAGGGAGGGATGAACGAAGGGTCGGGAAGAAAACGGCCCGAGCCGGAGCGCATCACGCGCGCTACCGGTAAGGTAACCAGGTCGCCGAACGGTTCGGTATCGAGCAGAAGCCGAATGTTTTTGCGTCCGAGGCGCACGGTTTTCTCATCCCGGCCCGTGGTCTCGTCGTGCAGCGTTTGGGTTTCTGCCAGGAAGCGCGCTTCGCCCGTGTCCTGTTCATCGAGCGCGCAGTTCAGCCCGTCCGGCTTGTGGGCCGGCACCGCGAGAAAAACCGTGACTTTGTCGCGCGTGGGAGGAAACAAATCCGCCATCGGGCGCGGGGCGGGCAAGGGATCGCTTTCCGGCATGTGGAAGACCAGACCGTCCGGGAAAACTCCGCGAGCATGCAAGAGCGCGATTGTCCCATTTTCGAGCGCTTCCGCATGAATCTCCCCGCCGACGAGGCCGCTATTCTCAAACCAAAGCGCGGAAGTTGCGAAACGGATCGAATCCTCGAAGTACCGGTTCTGCGCCTGGAAGTGATGTGGCCCAAGGTACATGCCTTCCGACCAGACGACCGGGGATAGTAATCTCATGGATGCCAGCGGAAAATTCGAGTCCTAATTGTACCTGAGCGGAGTAACTGATCGGAGTAACATGGATGCGTTGGCGTTCCTAGACCGGTTCGAGATCATTTCTGAGGTTACTAGCTACTGCCGCCGCGCGCGGGACCGCGAGACGGAGGCGACGGTTCTAGTCCACGCCTTGCCCGCTTTGGTCAACTGGGAGCGCTCGTTGGACGAAGCTTCAGTCATTGCGCAAGGCGAGCAGGAAGGGACGTTGTACGTGGTCACGGATGACCTGCCGCGGTTAATCGATTTGCGCGCCCGAGTCGAAATTCAGGCTTCGGGAAAGCACGATCCCGGCGAGTTCACGCAGATGTTTCGCGTGCCTTTAGAGCTAACGGCAAAAGAAACGCCGCTTCAGAAACCCGTCGCCTCCTCCGAGCCCGGCGAGTTTACGCGAATTTTCCAAGCGCCCTCCCAGATGGAGGACGCGGCGCCGGATCCACCGAAACCGGCGGCGCTCCCGGGACCAGGCGAATTTACCCAGCTATTCGCCAAGCCGACGCCAGCTTTGGACTTGCAGGAGAGACAACCACCCGCACCAAACGCTCCGATTCCAGGAGGGCCCGATCTGGATAGCGTGACGCAAGATTTCGGGATGCCTGAGCCGGGCTTGGGCGCGGCGGGCGAGGGTACACGATTGTTTGAGGTCCCGCCGCAAGCTCCGCCTCTACCCTCCGTTCCGGCGCAAGCGGCGGAAACTCCCAAGCCGGAGGTCCGCTTGGATGGCGGTGAATTTACCAAACTCTTCAAAGTGCCGGAATCCACGCCCGCGGAGTTCGACAACTATTACGCATCTCCATACGCGGGCGAATCCAGATCGATGCAGGCTGCTCTCGACAGCCAGACTCCGTCCCTCGCGCCAGAGCGTCCTCTCACTCGCGATCCAGGCAGTTTTACGCGCTTGTTCGGGGGGCCGGAGCCAGTTTCTCCAGATTTCCAGGAATCAAACGCGCCGGGAGCTACTAGCGTATTTGCGGTTCCGGAATCGGCTGCGAGTTCACCAGGGTTCAGTCCTCCCGCCCAAGGGCCCAGCGAATACACGCGTCTGTTTCAACGGCCCGCGAACACGCCTTCGCCCAAGCCGCTTTCCACCGGGGGACCCGAACCGGAAGCAGCCAATAAGACGCAGCCGCCTCCTCTCGTGATGATCGCGCTCATCGTGGGTGGACTACTATTAATTGCGATACTGGTTGTGGTCTTCTTCGCAATCCGCCGCTAACTGGTGAACAGAATAATCAGCTCGAGTTGCGGATTCGGGAAATCGCCCGGTACGTAAGCGGCGAGATTACGAGCGCGCAGAATGGCTTCCCAAGCACTCCCGCCCTGATTCACGCTGAAATACTTGTAATTCATCTTCACCGGGATAGACGCAGGCAATGCGGGGACGTGGGTTAGAGTGAGACCGGGCAGCGCCTGACGCACGAGATGCTCCACGTGATTGGCGGAGCAGACCTTGATCAATTGCGGCG
>JALYXS010000723.1 GCA_030946965.1 Acidobacteriota bacterium | reverse complement strand
GCTCATTCCTGATCGACTTAGCCATCATACGTCACACTAGCGGCAATTTTCGGTAAATTGTGAGCATTTGGGAGGCATAATTCCTCCAATTAAATTGAGAGGCGCGGTCAATTCCGGCAAGCTGCCGCATGGCCCAGAGGTCTGGCCGATCTTCTCGTTCGCACAACACTTTCATCACCGATTGCGACCAGATATTCACACTTGCGAGCGGGCAGTATGTGGCCGATTGACCACCCACTTCGCGGAGGACCGGCAGATCGCTCGCGACGACCGGTGTGCCGCAGGCCAGGGCTTCGGCAAGCGGCAAACCGAAGCCCTCGCTTTCCGATGGTTGTAGAACTAATGCGGCCCGCCGGTAAATGGCCGCCAAGACCGCTCGATCCAGATATGGCAGAACCACTATCGAGCTTCCGATGCCGAGTTGCCGAACCATCGCGTCTTGTGTAGCCGTGAACGCGCCCCCGGCACGAATTAACCGGAATTGTTGGCCGAAATTCAAACCCAACCGCGCAATTGCTGCGAATATTTCGAGCAAAACGTCGATTCGTTTGCGCGGGATTGTGCTTCCCACATGCAGCAGATCGATCGAACGCTCTTCTCGCTCTCCTAAAAGTTTCTCCGCTTCCGCATCGGCCGAAGCGTCCGGCTCGGGCGAGCAGGCCGGATGCACCCCATTCGCGACGATCGAGGTCCGTTCCGGCGCCGCCACTCCGTAATGAAGCAATTCTTCCCGGGTCGCATGGCTATCGCAAGTAATCCAGGCGGCCTTCCGTAGTCCGCTTAAAATGCGGCCCGTCATGAGGCGGAAGGGCGCCGAGCGAGGATCGCGTGGCGGATCGAGAACGCATCGAAAGGTATCGAGATCGTGGCAAGTGACAACCGTTCGCGCGGCTGGAAGATCGTGCACCAACTGCGCGTAGCTATGATCCATAACATGGTAAATGCCACAACGCCGACCCTGCCTCCGCAGTGCGCGGGGGTAGTTCCAAAAGCGGTGCAGCAGACGGTCGGCGTGGCGGCCGAATCGCGCCGGGAATTCCGGACGAATGCGTTCCGCGCGAATTTCGCTCGCATGCGAAGTCTGGAGCTGATCGAGCAGCATGTCGGCTACGAGGTCCATGCTCGGCCAGCGTTCTTCGAGAAGATCGCACACGATCCCTACCCGCAATTCGGGCGCGCTCATTTAAGCGGCAGGTGCAGGAAACGCGTTTCCATGCCGCCGGCCTGAAAGTCCGCCGGGCCGTTTTGGTCGACCAGACCCGCCGCAGTCAGCGTCCGGTAGAGTCCGGCGGAACTCGTCCCGGCATGATGTAACCAAAATTCGTTGAACTCGCACATCACCGCTTGGATCCGCCCAGCGGCGAGCGCCTTTGTCGCCCCTTCGAATACTTTCGGCTCGTGCCCCTCGACGTCGATCTTCAGCAAATCGATTCGGTCGATTCCCCACTCCGCCATGCAGTCGTCCAGTGTTTTCACGGGCACCGAAATCTGGGCACCTTCGCCGAGCGTCACCATGGTGGCGTTATGTTCCGGGGCCGGCTCGGACGGCAGAAACAGCGGCAACTCGCCCGAAGCGGAACTGAGACCAGCCTGCAGTGTCCGGGCCTGCCCGAGCGAATTCCGGGCAACGAATTTCGCCAGCCGGTCGTAAGCGTAAGGTTGGGGTTCAATCGCAAAAACGCGCCCGGCCGACCCCACGCATGACGCGGCGAGCGCCGTAAAGTAGCCGACGTTCGCGCCCACATCGACGAACGTCATCCCCGGACGCAGCCAGCCGCGAACCATTGCCGTTTCCGTCGGCTCGTACGCTCCAAAGTAAATATGCCGCTGGATGCTGTCCGCCAGATCGAGATCCATCGGCAGCCCAAAGACACTCGCGCACCGTTGCCCCAAACGCGGCGTCAACGCGTCGAGAAGGCGCAGTTTTCCCCGGAACGGGTATGGCCGCAGCACATTCGAAAGCCACTCGCTACCCATTCGCCGCCTTCGCGAGAATCTTCGTCAATAGGTCCAGATGTCTTTTCATTGTGAACTGCGAGGCCACATCGTAAGCGCCCTGGCGGAGGCGCGCGTAAGTATCTGGATCGTCTAGGCAGCGCACAATCGCGGCAGCGAGACCGGAAGGCGTCGGCGGATCGCCCGGCGCGGCACGCCCGTTCACGCCATCTTTCAGCCAACTCTCAATTCCGCCAACCGCGAACGCGGCGGCCGGTACGCCGTGCAATCCCGCCTCCACGCCGACCAGCCCGAAAGGCTCCGGCCAAACGCTGGGAACCACCAATAAATGGCACTTCTGCAAACGCGCCCCGATCTCTGGCACGGCCAACCATCCTGGGAATTCGATCTTTAGATAGTTCGACCGGCTGGCGATCTCCGCCGCTTTCCGCTGCCACGCTGGGCGGGCCGGCCCATCGCCGGCAAACGTGATTTCAAGAGGGCAACCGAGCGCTTCGTCCGCGCGCGGCAACGCATCAAGGAAATACTCGCCACCCTTTAACCGGTCCATGCGTCCGGCGAACAGGAGCCGCAGCGGCCCGTCCAGCCCCAACTGCACTGTAGGCGTTGTATCCAAAAAATTGGAAATCCGATCGGATATCCCAGAGGAAGCGAAGAGCGGAACCTGATGAATCGTCTCCGGATTGAACCCGTGCTTCCGGTATTCATCCCGCATTGCTTCGGACGCCGTTACGATAGCCTTACACATCCCGAGCAGGTTCAGGCGGCTCGACTGTTTCCAGTAATCGTTCCACATCGTGACGGGGTTCAATCCGCCGCAGCGGCGCGGGTAATAATGCAGCAGACACGGCGCGCCGAAACGCCGGGAACACGGCTGCATCACCGGAAACTGGAAACTCTTGTGCCCGCTAATGCAGGTACCCACGTAATCGTGGCAGAAGAAAACCGTTGGGATCGCGGCAACGGCGTTCGCGATCTCTTTCCGGTCGATCGAACTCTGCATATAGATCACGTCCGGCCGCCATGCCCGCAGCGCCGATATCGCCCGTTCCGCTCCGATTTCGGCAATACACCAAGCAGGCGCAGAATCGGGAAGGAAGATTCCGTCGCGATCGTCCGGCGTATCCACGTCGTGCAGAAATGCCAGATCATGTCCTTGGGAACAGAGTTCGGGAACGATCCCGTCGATGTATTTTTCCGCGCCACCAGCTTTACGCCGGCTCTTGTTGAGGAGTGCAATTCGCAAATCTTGATTCGCAACTTCGCCTTTCAGTTAGCCGCCGCGCGCTCCACCGGTTTGGTTTCCAGATAACCGGCGTACGATTTCGCGAGTGCGGTCGTGAACGGGCCGGCCAGTGAACGGCGCAGATGCCACGCGTCCGGGTAATCCGAATCTTCCGTGGGAAAATCGGTCTTGAGGATCGGCACGCCCCATTTGCCGGCAACTTGCCCGAAAACCGCCCGATCCGTTTTCCTCACGCCCGTACTGAGCGGCTTCCACTGATAACTATTTAACGGCAGATCGAACAATACGACCTGGCCGCCGTTCGCCGCAACCAATTCGACGATGCTGCGAAGAACGCTTTGGTCCCAGTGGCGAATGGGGCGCTGGTCGCGCATTTCGCTCGCGAAATTGCTGCGGGCCGCTTTGCGCACGAAGATCATATCCGATTCGTCGATGCGAATTCCCCCTGCCGGTGTTAGGTCTGCCTGGATTGTCTCCTGGGCGGCGAATCCGGCCTTCACAAGCATGGTCTGAACAACGCGATCGCCCGTCACCTTAATCCGGTTGCGTACCGCTCCGCCTTTCCTCACTGCGAATAAATATTTAGCTGCCGTCAGGTAAATTTTCTCAAAAACATCGTTGTCCGACGATTTCCAAAAGCGCGCCAGATCGCCCGAGTTGACATAAGGAGCGAACAGGTCGGGCGATCCGCCCGGAATGGTCCACCGGTCATGCCAGGTGTCCGGCATCGGAAGTCCCAGCGGAGCCTCGACGAAAACGGTTACATTTCGCAGATTGCGCGGATTCGATTCGAATAGCTGGCGCAAACCGAAGTAATGATCCGCGAGGCTCCCAAATCCCATGCCCATGTTGATGGCATGAACTTTCCGGCCAAGGCGCTCGCCCATGTACTGGGCGAACCGGTCCTCGTCAATCGAGGCCGCCACGCGCGAGCTGCCCGCGAAAATATAATCGACTAGCGCAGCCTTCACCGTTGCGGCGGCCGCGCCGTACCAAGCCGTGCGCCAGCCCAACGCGGCCCGGAATGCGGTCTCGGTGACTGTCAGGCCCAAAAGCAGAAACAGCGCCAATTTGAATAAGAAACGGGCCATCAGAACTGGAAATAAATGAACTGCTGCGAAGTGAACTTGCCAAACAGCAGAATGGATGCGGCTACCGCATAATAAGCGCTCCATCTCGCCCACCCCGGCAAAGCTGCAACCGCCGGACGCAATGGCCGGCGCCCTTGCAGAAATTCGGCCGTCATCAAAACGATTACGCCGCACAGCGCGAGCAGAAGATCGAACGGGCTCAAGCCGAGGTTGCCTATGCCCGCGACGATCGGTTTCCAACTGACGCTCGCGAGCGCGCGGCCTGCGGCGAGCGGAACATCCTCGAATATCCGGGAAGCGATATAGCCCGCGTCGGCGAGCGAGTTCGCGCGGAAGATAACCAGCCCGGCGGCGAAGAGATGAACCGTAATTACTATTTTTACAAAGCGGTAAAGACCTGGCAAGTGCTTGATTCCCGATAACGCGGCCAGCTTCTGGCGCGGGGTTTTCGTTAGGAGCGCGAACACCAGGCAGACGCCCACGAACGAGCCCCAACCTACGTAGGTCCAGGCCGCTCCGTGCCACAATCCGCAAAGCGCAAACACCGCGAACAGGTTAAAGTACCGTCGCAATCGGGGCACGCGGCTACCGCCCATCGGATAATACACATAATCGCGGAACCAGGAGGAAAGAGAGATGTGCCAGCGCCGCCAGAACTCCGCGGTCGTTTCAGAAAAGAAGGGCCGGTCGAAGTTCTTCATCAGCCGGAATCCCATGACCTGCGCCGCGCCGATCGCTATGTCCGAGTATCCCGAGAAATCGCAATAAACCTGAAACGTGAAGCCGTAAGTGGCAATCAGCAAGGCTACGCCCGAGTAATCCCGCGGTGAACCGTAAACCTGATTCACCATGAAGGCCAACCGGTCGGCAATCACCGCCTTCTTAAAAAACCCCCAGAGCATCAGCTTGAGGCCTTCGACCACGCGGCTGTAATTGAAATCGTGCCGTTCGCGAAACTGGTGCAGTAAGTTTTGCGGACGCTCGATCGGCCCCGCCACAAGCTGCGGATAGAACATCACGTAGAGCGCGTAAATCCCGAAATGGCGCTCCGGTTTCTGCCGCCCCCAATAGACTTCAATGGTGTAACTCATCGATTGGAAGGTGTGGAACGAAAGGCCGATCGGCAGAATCAGACTCAGCAGAAACGGATCGTAACCGATTCGAGCCGTGTGTAACAGATCGGCGATGCTACGGCTGAAAAAATTGAAGTACTTGAAAGTCCCGAGGATGCCGAGATTGGCGATGAGGCTGAGAACTAGATATGCTTTTCGAGTCCGGCCCGCCGACCCGTCGATGGCGAGGCCGGCGAAGTAATCGACCACAATCAGGAAAAACAGAATCAGCAGATACGCCGGGATGAACGCCATGTAGAAATAGCAGCTCGCGGCCAGCAATAACCACCAGCGGCGCGCCTGGGGCAGCAGGAAATAAAGCCCCGTGACGATGGGGAAAAACAGCAGGAAATGGAGTGAGTTGAACAGCATCGCTTAAGGTTGACGAAGAGCCGCGATGGTATGCGTCAGATCGAAGCTCGAACGATAGAGCGCGCCAGCCGCCGCGGCCAGGCGCTTTCGTTCGACTTCGTTTTCGAGCAGTTCTTTAGTTTTATCGACGAACCCGGCCGGGTCGTCCAGATCGGCAAGTGCCACGGCGCGGGTTTCCCGCCAGAAATCTTCGGTCCGTTCCCCGCTGGTAGTTACGACGGGCCTCTCGAGCGCGAGTCCGGCCATCAGACTGGTGCGGCGGCTGGTGACGCCATCGGGGAATGGCTGGACCATGACGTCGCAAGCGGCGATGTGGCACGATAATTCAGGGCCTGAAAGCGAATCCGGCGCATGCGCCCGCGCGGCGGCTTCGGGATAGGTTCCCGCGAGTAAAAGGCGGAACGCTTCGTTGTTCCGTCCGAGCAAAAGGAATGTGGCGCGCGGCATGGCCGCGATTAGCCTGGGTAACAGCGACAACAGCAGATCTTTCGTGTGCGATCCGAAAGTGCCGAAATGGCCCACGAGAAACCTTCCCGCTCCGGCGTATCGCGCGTGAATCTCCGCCGAGCGCACGCGATCCCAACTCACGGGGATATTGCTCGGAACGGGAAGCCACTGGATCGGCGTGCCAATTCGCGCGATCGGTGCAACCATCTTGCGCCAGAATTCGGTCGCGATGAAAATCCGATTCGCCGCCCTCGCGGCTATGCGCGCCATCGAAAGGTTCATCACGGCTATAACATTGTGCGCCGGAGGCTGATTCCATCGCATCGGAAAACGCACTTCATGGAACATAATCCATACCGCGTCTTTCCGGCGCGAACGAAGCCACCAGCAAAAAGCAAGGTTCATCGCTTTATATCCGTATGCGTGTGGCACGTATTGGACGAAAATGTGACGGGGCGGAGGAAACCGGTCGAGCTCTCGGCTCATCGCCGCCAATCCGCGAATTCCGAAACCGCCGGGTAGCCGATGCACATGCACGCCTTCGTCTTGGTGTTGGAGGAGCGGGCCGATGGCGTGCGTCGGGTGCGTCCAGACATCGATCTCATCGCCCCCCGCCGCGAGGCCGCATGCCACCTGCCGCGTGTAATCGCCCACCCCGCCCGGATCTGGAGGATATTCGCCCGTGACGATGTGCCATCTCATCCGTCACCGCTGATCCGAGCCAAATCCCACAATCCCAGGCACGTCGCGCCGGCCGCCGTTTCGTCGTTGTCCCACTCTTGAATGATTTCGATGGGAGCCGGCAGGTTGAAGGGCGCGGCCTGCAAGTTTACCGGCCCCCAATCGCCCGTGATAATCGGCCGGTTCTTCGCGAGCTTCGGATGCGTCGTGGCGAGCAGATACCGCGACTGGCTTGCCCGGAAATTTCGCACAGCGGCGACCGCGTCGCGATGGGCTAGATGGCCCAGGCATTCCCGGCACAGAATCAGATCCACGCGCGGCGGCTTTTCCCGGGTAATATCGAGCACGCGAAATTCGGTGCTCGCGTTGCCGAACCGGCGTTGATTCTCCTCCACTAGAGCGGGAACGATATCGCATCCAATGTATCGGAAAGAGCTGTAAGACTCGCGTACCTTCCGCATCCAGAAAAAGTCGCCGCACGGAGCATCGAAAAACGTCTCGATTTCCAAGCGGCGCAATAACTCCGGCAACTGCTCGCGGACGGACTGCGTGTAGCGGGTTGAAGATCCACGCCCGGAAACCGATTCCGGCTCTCCCCACAGTTTGCGCTCGTAGATTTCCTCGAAGACCGACCGGTTGGACTTGAATTGCGATACCAGATATTTCAATCCCCGGCGTGGATAAACATAAACCGCGTACAATTCGGGCATTGCCGATTTGAGCCAGGAAGCCACGGGTTTAATCAAGCGGCACCAGTTGGACTTGGCCGTATTCGCCTAGCGGATCCGTCTGCCCGGTAAGAGGCACGGCGCGAAGTCTTAACGAGACGAGGAGCGATTCGGCCTGCGCTCGCGTCGTGTCGGCCGAATCCCACGCGGCGGGATGCATCTCGACCACTATCGCGAGATCGTTTCCGCGCTTACGGATCACGCGCGCCGCGCCAGCCAGCGCGGCAATCTCGAAGCCCTCGATGTCGATCAACAAAACGTCCGGCAGCGTGCCCGTCGATTCGCAATACGAATCGAGCGCGATCACTTTCACCGAAATCGGGACCGCGCGATCGGCGATGACTCGATTGGGGGCCCCAAGACGGCTCATTC
>JALYXS010000693.1 GCA_030946965.1 Acidobacteriota bacterium | reverse complement strand
GGCAGCGGCTGGTTCAGATTGCGAATCAGCCGGAGATGGGTACCCTTCGATCCGAAATAGCCAACCATGATTCCGACGCCGGAGACATCCTGCTGCACGTTTAAATTCCAAGACTGCACGTAGGGATCGCGGAAGTCGCGATTGATGGTTCCGGGCGATACCGCATTCCCCGCGCCGGTTCCCGTGAATGCGTTGCCAAAAGTAACATTGGTCAGCGAAACTGGATTCGAGAAGGGCGGATTCGTCGACAAAGTGCCCACGATGTTGGCGATGGGCTGATCGGCGAGCAATCCGTAGCCGCCGCGCACAACCGTCTTTCCGCCGTGGAATGCATCCCACGCAAACCCCACGCGCGGTTCGAAATTGCGCGCGTTCTGTTTGAAGACATCGCCGATCCCGGTACCGGTGCGAACCAGGGCATCCGCCACTGGATCGAAAACGACAAACCGGTTTTGCGCTTCAGTCGGCGTGCCGTTCCATTCGTAACGCAGGCCCAGTTCGATGGTAAGATTCTGCCGTATCTTGTAACTATCTTGCGCGAAAAAACCGAGCGCGCCGATGTATACTCGGGCCGGATTAAATCCCGGCGTAACGGTGAAAGTGGCTGCCTGCCCGTGGAGAAAAGCGTCCACTGTATCGAAAGCGAACGTGCCGGTGTCGCCTCCAAAACTGTTGCCGTTATAGCGCCGGTATTCGCCACCGAACTTGAACGAGTGCTTTCCGCGCAGATATGTCAGGCTATCCGAAGCGACGGCAGTATATACGCCGCGTCCCTGCGGAAAACCGGACGGACCGCCGAAATTCAGGCCGATGTCCCGGACGGTGATCTGCGGCAGCCCGATTGGCGATGTGACGCTGTCGTTAATCCCGAAATCGACGGGATTCAGCGGAGTGTTAGGCGAGAACACGATGTGAATGCGGTTGTAACCGAGGCGCGCCTCATTGACCACGTTCGGCGTGAAAACATGCGTTTCGTTCAACGTCAGAATCTGCCGTCGCGATTCGCGCGTATCCCCGAAACCGGATACGTTGTTGCCCTGCAGCGTCGGCTCCTGCCGCAGATCGTGCTGCAACACGAAGTAGCCGTTCAAGCGGTCGTTCGCGCCGAGTTCATGATTGATATTCGCGGTTCCCTGGTCGATATTCACGGGCGCCGTGGCCGACCCGGCGAATTTATTGCCAGGGCTATTCGGCTGTGGAATGAGCGGCAGCAGTTTGATGGCGGACGGATTTCCAATCGCCCCCGCTTGGGCGCGTTGCGCATCGCTGAACACGGTCTGATTGATGGTCAATCCCTGCCGCTGGCGCAGGCCTTCGTAACTCAGGAAGAAGAAAGTCTTGTTCTTGAAAATCGGCCCGCCTCCATCCGCTCCAAACTGATTGCGCTTGAACGGCGATTGCTGCACGCCGACGCGATTGAAATAGTTCCGCGCGTCGAAATAATCGTTGCGCAGGAATTCGAACGCCTCGCCATGAAATTCGTTGGTTCCGCTGCGAGTAGCGATGTTGACGATGGCTCCCGAGTTGCGGCCGTACTCGGCGCTGTAAGTGGAGTTATCCGTCTTGAACTCTTGCACCGTGCTGATCGAGGGTTGGAATGTAATCTGGCCGTTGGTCATGTCGTTCAGGTTGATGCCGTTGATCATAAAGTTCACGGTATCTTCGCGGTTGCCCGCCGTGTTGAAAGACGCGCCGCCCTGGCCGCGCAGCGGAGCCGTAAGGAAGCCGTTCTGCGGCGGCGTTACGGATCCCACCACCAACACTCCGAGATCGACAAAATGCCGCCCATTCAGCGGGATTTCCTGAACCGTCCGGTAATTAACCACTTGGCCCACGGTCATGGTGGTGTTCTCGATTACCGGCGCCTGCGCGGTGATCTGAACGACCTCGCTGGTTCCGGCGACGCCGAGAGTCAGATTCTGGACGGCGGGCTTCCCCACCTCGACCGGAACGTTGTCAACGGACACGGTTTGCATGCCGCTCGCTTGCGCTTGAATACGATAACTACCCGGAGGGACCGCCGGGATGACATACGAACCCTCAGCGTCGGTCGCGGTTGTGCGCTCCTCGGCGGTGGCGACGTTGCGCGCGGTGACTTTGGCGTTGGGAATGATCGAGCCGGATGCATCGGTAAGGACGCCTTGGATCGCGGACGTGGATTGCGCGGGCGCGATGACCGGGCGTACGAGTAACAAGAATGCGACGGCGATTGCGACGAGGGTATTTTTCATGCTAAAGACTCCCGAAAACTTCGTTAGCCGCATTGTAACGTAGCGCAAATCCGCCTCCGGCCAACCAGAGTGTCAGCGCCGGAGCTTTTTATGCTGGAAAAGCCGGCTATCCACGCTGAGCGCGCCGGCCCCGGTCAACAACAGAGACAGACTTGCGAACAGTAGCGTCAAGGCAAACTCGAATCCGTTCGGAAGAAAAAAACTTTGCGAAGATGCACATGGAACACCGCAACGGCCATATCCACCGCGAGGGCAAACGCCGCGAAGCGCGTCAGAAAACCCAGGATCAAGGTAATACCGCCCAGAAACTCACTCAATGTGACGACTACGGCGAACAATTCGGAATGCGAAATACCCATCTGATGGAACATTTTCGCCACGGTGCCCATACCAAGCGAAAAAAGCTTCTGACCTCCATGCATCGCAAACACGATACCCACCATGGTTCGGAGCAGAAAAATCCCGTAAGCTTGCAAGTTATCCACGAAACCTAGTATATTCGCCTCGCGAAGCTGTCCAGAGCCGCCTTTGCCCTGAGCCGTTCTTGAACACCTTTCACTAAAAAAAGTTTCTGGGTTCCCTTGCTTCTTGCCCGAAGCGCAAGTTATATTCGTGCTATCCATCTCTTTGTTTTGGGTGAGGAAAGCTCTCTTTAGGGGTAAAGAGAGCTTTTTGGGGACATTAACGGATGTGTGGAATCGCAGGGTTTACTCATAAGAACCGTGCCGCGGATCGTAGCGTAATCGACGGAATGACCGCTTCCCTGTTCCACCGGGGACCGGATCAACGAGGCGTATTTGTCTCCGCCGACGTGTGTTTGGGCGCGGTTCGGCTTAAGGTTATCGACCTCGCCGGCGGCGATCAGCCCGTCACCTCCGAGAACGGCGACACGACCCTGGTGTTTAACGGGGAAATCTACAACCACCGGGCATTGCGGAGTGAACTCGAAGGGTTGGGCCGCCGGTTTCGCTCGAGTTGCGATACGGAGGTCCTGCTAGAGGCTTTTCTTCAGTGGGACACGCGTTGTTTCGCGCGCCTGCGAGGCATGTTCGCCGTGGCGATCTGGTCGCAATCCCAGAAGCGGCTGATTCTGGCGCGCGACCGCGTGGGCATTAAGCCGCTGTATACCTACCGGACCGGCCGCGATATTTACTTCGGCTCGGAGCTGAAAGCGATTCTCGAGAACCCGCAAATTCCCCGGCATTTGAACCTCGAAGCGCTCCAGGATTATCTTTCTCTCAACTACGTCCCCGGCCCGCGCACGCTTATCGAGGGCATTGAGAAACTGCCGCCGGGCCACTTGCTCGAGTATCGCGACGGAGAGAGCCACACACGCCCATACTGGTGCCTCGACTTCGAGCCGCGGAAAGACCTGACCCTTGAGAGCGCGAAGGAAGAATTGGATTTTCTACTGCGCGAATCGGTTCGGGAACACTTGGCGTCGGACGTCCCACTGGGCCTCTGGTCCAGCGGCGGCCTCGACTCGTCCACGGTGCTGCACTATGCCGCGTCGGAATGCCCGGCGAAAATCAAGACATTTTCGGTCGGGTTTCCTGGCGGGTCTTGCGACGAGAGCCGCTACTTCCGGGAGATCGCCCAGCGCTACGGGACCGAGCATCACGAA
>JALYXS010000680.1 GCA_030946965.1 Acidobacteriota bacterium | reverse complement strand
GTTGGTAGGGGCGGACCGGCCGCCGGCGAGTTTGCGGGCGCGAGTGCTGTCGCAAGTTCCTTCGCGCGAGATCGAAATTGAGGTTATCGAGGTGCAATCGGGCGCCGAAGTCTGGCTGCCCGCGTGGGTGTTTCGTCCGCGGGCGGCCGATCCGGCGAAACCCGTGCTGCTGATGCTCGATCCGGCGGGGCGCAACGTGCATTGGCATGAAGGCGAGATTTACCAGGAGTTGTCTCGCAAGGGCTATGTGGTTTGCGCGGCCGATGTTCGGGGCATCGGCGATCTCGCGCCTGAATACTCGCGCGGTGCGGCTGGGCACGCCGCTTCGCATCACGCCGAGGAAGATTATGCGTGGGCGTCGTTCATCCTCGGCAAGTCCCTGCTTGGGCAGCGGGTGACGGATATGCTGGCGCTGTTGGCGGCGCTTCGCGGACATCCGGGGCTTGAGGGGAAAAGGTTGATTGTCAATGCAAAGGATCGCCTGACAGTTCCCGCGATTTTTGCGGCTGCGATCGATGGCGGCGTCAATGAACTCTATCTTTCGGGGGGGCTGGTTTCTTACAGCAGCGTGGTGGAGGCAGAGCGCTACTCGACACCGCTCTCGAATTTCTGTTGGGACGTTTTAAGGCATGCGGACCTGCCGGAGATTGTTGCCGGTCTGCGATCAACCAAGGTCACCATGGCCGGCACAGTGGACGCATCCGGCGGGACAATTTCAAATCCGTAAGAAGATCTTCCGCCGGTACATCCAGAACAAGATCAGCCAGTAAGCGATCAACACTGCGGCGCCGGTGATGAATGGTTCGAGCGCGGCGCCGAAGATTTGAAATACTCCATGCCCCAGGTGAATGTGAAACGAGTCCACAATGAACCCGTTAAATAAGTGCGCGATCAGGTACGCGGCGATGGAGTTCATCCCAATCACCACGAGCGGGAAGGCCCACTTCCGATAGCCTCTTATCTCGGTCAACCAACTGAAGGCGGCCAGCAGGAGGAAGCACGCGCCGCCGCTGAACAGCGTCCAGCTTGGCGTCCAAATGCGCTTCACTACCGGACATACGCCGGTGAAATGCAGCAGGAGACCGGCGGCGATTCCGGCAATTCCCGCAATCAAGAAGCGCCGCATCGGAATCCGTGGGGTCACCTCCTTTAGCCAGCGCCCGGCCGCCAAGCCAAGGATCATCGTGCCGAGGGTCGGGATGAAGCTAAGCGTGAGATAGCCGCCGGCGTTCTCAACGAAAGGCTTCACTCGCGGAAACAAGTTTAAGAACCAGAGATCGAACGTGGCGCCGAGATTGCTGTTCTTGGCCCAGTGCGCGGCGAAGCCCGGACCGGGCACGGGATAGATCGCCCACGCGAGCCAATAGCCGGTCAGGATTGCCGCGAGCGCAATCCACTGCCAGCGGGGCGGCCGGAAACCCAGCAAGAAAAGGAATGGGTAGCCCAAGCCAATTTGCGTCAGCGTATCTTCGAACGTGAAGTTTGTTTGCAGGCTATGAGTCGAGCGCAAAAATATCCCGAGCGCGATCAGCAGGAACGATCGCCAAAGCGCGTGCGCGAACAGCTTGGGGAACGCCGCGCCTTTTGCGAGCCGGCTGGCGATCGAATAAGGCAGCGCCACGCCCACCAGGAACGAAAACGAGGGCTGGATTAGATCGTGCAGCGAGCAGCCGGCCCACGCGACGTGGTCCTGATTGTAAGCGAGAACGCCCCAGATCCAACTGCCCGGAAAAGCTCGGGCGACACGCGCGAATTGCAGCACCTCCGCCATCATCAGCAGCATTACTAGGCCGCGATAGGCGTCGATTGCGACGTTGCGGGGGAGGCCCGCTGGAGAGGCGGGCGCGGCGCGTACAGCGCGCGGCGTGGTGACCGATGGCTCGAGTACGGCGCCCACGGTTAATTCTTCGGCTTAGACTCGCTCGAAGGCGGCACGATGTTTTTCAGGCGCATGTAGGTGACCATGTTGCCGTAATGTTCATCGTCGTGCGCGGTATTGAACGATAGGACCGTAAGCTTCGCCGAATCGCGTCCGAAAAATTTTACGATTTGAGCGGCTTGGGCGTCGGTCATGCCATCGTAAACTTTGTCGCAGTACGCGAACCCGTCTTTTAGCCCTTGCACCAGATCGGCCTTCGATGTCTTACCTTTCTCGATTCCAGGCGCCGGATTCTTCTCGCCGCTGGCGGCGGAACAGAATCCGTATTGCGCGTCGGCCACGTGCCCGACGAGTTGTCCGAAACTGCGCACTTCGGGAGTCGGCTTGAACGCGTAATTTTCTTCCGGCATTTTCTCGGCGGCTTTTATGATATTGTTCTTGACGATTCCGTAGACAACCTTTTGGCCCGCGATGAGGGGATCTGGCGACGTTTGCGCGAAAACCGCGGAAGTGCAGGCGAGGCAAACGGATGCAATCGAGAGCTTCGTGTCAATTTTCATAACAATCCTCAATGAGATGTCCTCCAGGAAATCATGACACAGAAGCGGGTTTGGTATGATCGGAACCGTTGAAATTATCCCTGGGGGAATCCCTAGACCTACTTTCGCGGCAGCCTGAGGAGGTTGAATCTTGCGCGTTCATTTAGTCAATCCAAGCGATGTTTCTTTTGGGATTGGCGTCATTACCCCGCGGTGGCTCTATGTTTTGGCCGCCGCGACACCGGCGAAGTACGGCGACCCGCTTATTACGGACGAGACTCTCGAAACCTTCGACCCGGGCGGCATTCAGAAGGGCGATGTAGTCGGGATCGGCATCCATACCGGCAACGCGTTGCGCGGACACGTTGTTGGGCGAATGGCGCGCGAACGCGGGGCCTTGGTAGTTTACGGAGGAATTCACGCGACACTATACCCCGACGAGGCCCGGGAACTGGGTTGCGCCGATGCGGTGGTGGCGGGCGATGGCGACGTGATTTGGAAATCCGTTTTGGCCGATTGCGAATCGGGCGCGCCGAAGCCGTTTTACGATGGCGGACGAGTATCGGCGGACCGTTTCTCGCCGGCGCGATGGGATTTAATGCCGCTGAAAGCCTATATGTGGGCCTCGGTGCAGACGGTGCGCGGATGTCCAAAGCACTGCTCTTTCTGTTCCGTTTGGCGCACGGATGGCCAGAGGCCAAGGCAACGTCCGGCCGATCCCGTAATCCAGGAGATCGTGCAGTTGCGCCGTTTAGGCTATCGCTTCATCGCTTTGGCCGATGATAATTTTTATCCCGTTACGCTGACCGATATCGCGCTGGCTCGCCGGCAAAACAATCACGCGCGGGTTGCCGAACTCGAGCGCATTCGCGCCGAAAGGTTCGACCTGATGGACCGGCTCTCGGAACTGCCCAGGGACATGGTCTTCTTTACGCAGATCACCATGGAAGCGGCGGAAGACACGGAATTTCTCGATGCCATGCGCAAAGCCCGGATCAAGGGCGCTCTGGTCGGCGTCGAAGCGGTTACGAAAGAGGGATTGAAGGCGGTTTACAAGGACTTCAACTGCGCCGGGGATCAATTGGCGGAGCGGCTTCAAGTGTTCCTGCAACACGGGGTGCATGTGCTCGGATCGTTCATCTTCGGGCTTCCGACGGACCGCCCGGATACGTTCGACGCCACCGCGGCTCTAGCTAAGCAGGCGAACCTAACCTTTGCCCAATTCGTGATGATGACGCCCTTCCCAGGGACCGTCGATTTCGATCGCTGGGAGAAGGAACAGGGCGAGGGCGTTCAGCGGGTCGACGGCGTTCCCGTCACGCGTTATTGGCTAATTCCAGCGGCGGTGCGTCCGAAGATGTTTTTCGCTCATCCGACCATGACAACCGACGAGATCACCGCGCGAACGCAGGGCGTCTGGGATAAATTTTATGGCTTTTCGGAGATCTGGAAACGATCGAATTGCGTGACTTCGTTGCGCGGGCGCATGGCGTTCGTCGGAGTTTCGATGCTCTACCGGCAAATGTACGCGAATACCGGAATTTCGACGGATAGCGCGCGCAAGAAGACCGCGACCAATTGGGCCAGATGGCTTGCTAAACCTTGCCGGCTGTTGTTCCGGGCGAAGCCAATGGCCGATTTGCAGATGCCTGGGGTAGAGCGTTCTTCGCCGTTGGTGGTCCTGGCGCCGTAAGGGTGGTTCGCTTAGCGTAGTCGCTTTTGGGTAATGGCCAATCGCCACCCCAGCGTCGAGCGAAAGTCCGGCAGGCTGAGTGGTGGCGCAGGTCTTTCGCCGGCGCATTACTCCCGCAACCGCAGTCCATGTTACACGCCGGCAGCTCTAAATTTTGATATTCGGGGGCAGGCGAGCAAAGCGCTATGGGCCGTTACTGCGAACATTCTGCCCAAAGCAAAAAACTAATTACATGAAGTAATCTTTCACCTTTTCGAAAATGCCCTTCTCGCTCGGCTCGTTTTCGGCGGGCAGCGTATCGTGCAATTGTTCGAAAAGTTTGCGCTGGTCGCGCGTGAGCTTCGCTGGGGTTTTCACATCGACGTGGACCACGATATCCCCTCGCCCATGGCCGTTGACCACGGCAATCCCCTGATTGCGGATGCGGAACTGCGCACCGCTCTGCGTGCCCTCCGGGATCTTCAACGCGTGCGGCTTCTCCAAAGTGGGCACGGAAACCTCGGCACCCAAGGCGGCTTGCGCGATGTTGATCGGAATGGTGC
>JALYXS010000678.1 GCA_030946965.1 Acidobacteriota bacterium | reverse complement strand
GCGCGCGGCGCCGCGCGCGCGCGGAACCAAATCGTTGGCATACCCTTGCGATTCACTCACAGTGCGAACCGCGTCGGCGCGCGCGCTCGCGACATCGCGGAACGCGTCGGCGGCTTCGGGCGGCGGCGTCACGCTCTCTATGTTCACTGTCGAAAGAAGCACTCCGGCGCGGTAGCCACTGATGTCCCGCTGCGCGGCGGCGCGCACCTCATCCTGAATCGCCACCTTTTCCGTCGTGAGGATTGCATCGACATTTCGCCGGGCAATGCGCCGGGCGAGTTCCGACTCAACCGCCGACCCCACGGCCTTCGCCACATCCTGCGATTGGAATAAATAATCGGCCGGCACTCCAACCGAATATTGCACGACCACGCGCATATTGATGATGTTCTGATCGCCCGTGAGAAATTGGGATGCGAGCGGCTGCGTGCGGCCCAGCACGCTATCGGGTAGATCGCCTCCCACGACGAGACGCTGTAACTGCTGCGTCTTCAGTTTCGCGACGCGGTCCACCGGCCAGGGCCAGGCGTAGTGAATCCCGGGCAGCACGCGCATCTCGACCACTTTGCCGAAGCGGCTCACCACGGCCTGTTGCTCCGGCGCGACCAAATAAATGCCGGAGAGCGACCAAAGCACAAGCAGGATGCCCAGAACGCGGCGGGCGGTCCACTGGCTGACTTCGCCGGCGTCTGGTGGAACCAGCTCCGGCGCGGGCCGTGAGAGCGGCGCTTCGACCAGCAAACTCACTTGGCCCCCGCCTCACCCCGCGTAAAGATCTTCAACAGCTCGGAATCGGAGCTGATGATTGCCGTCGTTTTGTCGTCCAGCACCTTCTTGTAAGACTCGAGCGTCCGCAGCAGCTTATAGAGCTTGGGATTTTTCGAATAAGCCTGGCCATAGATTCGCGTCGACTCGGCGTCCCCTTGGCCGCGAATCTTCTCGGCGTCGCGGTAAGCCACCGAGAGGATCTCTTCTTTCTGGCGGTCCGCGTCGGCCCGGATGCCGAGCGCCTGCTCTTCGCCTTCCGCCCGGTATTGCCGCGCGATCCGCTCGCGCTCCGCTCGCATGCGCGCATAGACGCTCTGCTTGTTTTGCTCCGGCAGATTCAGGCGCTTGATGCGGACGTCGAGCACGTTGATGCCGTATTGATCGAGCGCCGCGCGATCGGTAAGCGCCGTCAGATTGTCGAGCATCTTCGCGGCTTGAACGGTATCGGCGGATGTCGAGACAATCGAATCGAGGTCATGCGTGCCGAGCGCGGCGGAGAGACCGGACCAGATGATATCGTGCAATCGCATCTCGGCCGCGGTCGGGTCACCGACGGTTTGCACGAAGCGGTTCGGGTCCTGAATCCTCCACGCAACGTAATTCTCAATGACGATATTTTTCTTGTCGCGCGTCAGGAATTCGGACGGGCGCGGATTGTAAATGCGGAGGCGGCGGTCGAAATAGATGGCGCTTTGAAACGGCCATTTCACGTGAAGGCCCGCGTCGGTGATGGTGCGGACGGGGCGGCCGAATTCGGTGACCAGGACGAACTCCGTTTCCCGCACCGGGAAGAACGTCAGGAAGCCAAGCAGAAGCACGCCGAGGGCGATTGCGGCTGGAAAATATTTCTTGTTGCGTTCGTAAAATGACATATGTATCTGTGATGGTCGATTCAATTTTCCTCTCCGAATGCGCGTTTCGGTTCGGCGATCAGCGGGCCAATTCCCGGCGAGCCAATCTCCACGCCGTCTTCCATCATCAGAAGATGGCGGCGGCCTTTCGTCTTGTCGACAATCAACTTCTTTTTGCCCGGCAACACTTGTTCCATGGTCTCCAGGTAAAGGCGGGCCGCCGTAGATGCCGGAGCGGCGCGATAGGCGCTTTCCTGCTGCACGAACCGGCTCGCGTCGCCACTCGCCCGATTTACGCGTCCAAGCGAAAAGGCGTTAGCGTTTTGCAATCGCGCTTTCGCATTTCCTCGCGCCAGCGCGATCTGCTCGTTCCGAACTCCTTCCGCTTCATTAATCATCCGATTCTTTTCCTCGTAAGCGCCGGAAACATCGCGGAACGCATCCACCACTTCGAGCGATGGATGCACATCCTGCAATTTCACGCGGATCACCCTCGCGCCGGAGCCGTAGCGATCCAGCCGTTCCTGAATTTCTTTTTGCGCGCGCGCTTCGATCGCCTCCCGTCCAGTGGTCAGAACGTCGTCGAGCGAAGTATTCGTCACGATGCTCTGGAACACGGATTCCGCCGCATTGCGAACCGTCGCTTCTCCGTCGAAGTTGCGAAATAAGTAATCGGCCGGACGAATTAAATCGTAATGCACGGTGGCATTCAGCTCGATCATGTTCTGGTCGCCAGTGAGCATCAGGGCTTCTTCGGGCTTGCGCTGAAAACGTCCGGACCGGTGCTGCACGTTCCACTCATAAGCTGCGGGTTCGTTATCGGGGGCCGTGGAGTTCGTACGGAATCCGATCTCGACGACGCGCACGCGCCGCGCCTGGATGCGGGTAAGCCGTTCGATGGGCCAGGGCAGTTTGTAATGCAGGCCAGGCTCGCTGTACGGCAGAACTTTTCTCCCAAAACGCTCGATCACACCCGCCTCGTCGGGACGGAACGTGTAGAATCCGCTCCACAAGAATAGAATGGCAGCGGCGATCAGAGCGGGCCGCGCCAGCTCTCGCCTGCGCGCAAGCACCCAATGAAAAGCGGCGGCGGGGTCGATGCGGCCGGTGACATTCCGCATCCGATCCCACGCCTGCGGCAACGGCGTCCGGGACACCGCTCGCGCCATGCCTCGGGAAAGGCGCGAACCCGCGAGCGGGCCAGAACTCGATCCGCGCTCGATCCGCAGTAGCCGCAGCGAATTCATCATTA
>JALYXS010000676.1 GCA_030946965.1 Acidobacteriota bacterium | reverse complement strand
AGACTAAACAGAAGGAAGCCGACGCCCTCCGGGATCAGATCGATCAGAACCTGTTGGTGCAGCGCGCCAAGGATTTGAGCGTCAATGTCGATCCTGAAGTGACGCGGCGCATTGCCGAGATCCAGGCGCAGAGCAAGATCAGCGATCCCGATAAATTCCACGAGTACATCAAAGAAGGGTCTGGCGGGATGTCGTTTGAAGATTTCCGGCAGCAGATGAAGAACCAGATCCTGACGCAGCGCGTGATCGGCCAGGAGGTCGGTTCCAAAATCTCGGTGCCCGACGTCGAAGTCCAGAAGTATTACGATGAGCACAAGACTGAATTTGTCCGCCAGGAAATGGTCTTCCTCCGGGAGATTCTGATCGCAACCGGGGACAAGAGTCCGGCGGCGGTGGCGGCGGCCGAAAAAAAGGCGAAAGACATCCTGGCGCGCGCCCGCAAGGGCGAGAAATTCTCGGAGCTTGCCCGGAACTATTCGGATGCGGAGACCGCAAAAAACGATGGCGAATTCGGATCGTTCAAGAAAGGCGATCTCAAGCCCGAAATCGAGAACATCGTGTTCAAGCAGAAAAAGAATTACGTGACGGATCTAATTCTGACCGATAACGGCTTTGAGATCTTCAAAGTGGAAGAGCGCTACGAGCCGGGCCAGGCCTCTCTCGAAGACGTGAAGAACGACATTATGGAGAAGCTATACGTTCCGCGCATGCAACCCGCTCTGCGGACGTATTTGACGAAACTGCGGCACGACGCATTTATCGAAATTCGTGGCGGGTTCGTCGATAGCGGGGCCGCGCCAGGCAAGGATACTGCGTGGAAAGATCCCGCTCTCTTGAAACCGCAGACCACGACCAAGGAAGAAGTTGCGGGTCATAAGAAAAACCGGTTCATGAAAATTATTCCGCGGCCGGGCGGCAAGGTCGATGCAAGCGTTCCTTCAGCTCCGCAGTCTACTCCGCCGTCGGCAACTACGCCGTTACCTCCCGCTCCCGCGAAATGAAGTCGCCGTTCGTCCGGGAACTCGAGCCTAACAAGGTAATCACGTCGATTTTCCTGGTCCACTCCAAGGAAATCCGGCAGAAAAAGACCGGGGAGCCTTACCTTTCGCTTATGCTTGGCGATCGGACAGGCGAGGTCGATGCCAAGATGTGGGACAACGTCGCGCCAGTGATGGAGACGTTCGACCGCGACGATTTCGTTAAGGTCAAGGCATTGGCGCAGGTTTATCATAACCGCCCGCAGCTCACGATTCATCAGATTCGCCGCATCGACGACAGCGAAGTCGAGTTCCGCGATTTTTTTCCTGCCTCCGAACGCAACGCGGACGAGATGTGGGCCGAGTTGCGGCGGCTGGTCGAAGAACTCTCGAACCCGCACCTCAGAACTCTGCTGATGTCTTTGCTCGACGACGACGAAATTGCCCGTCGATACAAAATCGCGCCCGCCGCGAAGAACATCCATCACGCGTTTTTGGGAGGGCTTCTGGAGCATGTGCTCTCGTTATGCCACCTCTGTAAAGCGACCGCGCCGCACTATCGCAACGTCGATGTCGAGTTGATGATTGCCGGGGCAGTGCTGCACGATATCGGCAAGATTCACGAGCTGAGTTACGACCGCGGCTTTGGATACACTACCGAGGGGCAATTGCTGGGTCACATGGCGATCGCGCTGCGCATGATTGCCGCAAAGTTGAACCATTTGCCGGATTTTCCGATTCAACTGCGGAATCTGCTGGAGCACATGATTTTAAGCCATCACGGCCATCTCGAGTTCGGTTCGCCCAAGCTGCCTCAGTTTCCCGAGGCCATGCTGTTGCATCATCTGGACGACATGGATTCCAAAATGGAATGCATGCGGGCGCTAGTCGAGAAAGACCGGCAGGTCGACGGGCATTTCACGGCGTATAGCCACTCGCTCGATCGCATGGTTTTGAAGAAATCGAAATACCTGGTGACCATGACGGCCGTTGCCACGATCACGCCGGTCGTCCCGGTCATCCCGGTCGAAGATCCGCCACCCGTGCTGGAGCCAATGAAAGCCGAGCCGCCGGTTCCGGTTGCGCCTATCGTGGTTGCGCCTATCGTGGCTGCGCCCGTCGTGGCCCCGGTGCACCGGCCTTTCTCCGATTTTGCCGATAAGCTGCGCGGCGCGTTGCGTCCCGAGTAGGCCTTCCGCGTTGCTCTGATCGCGTTGCTCCGATTGCCGAAGATCCTCATTCGCGCCACCAACTGGGTCGGCGACGCCGTGATGTCGCTGCCGGCGGTTCGCGCGTTGCGCGCGCGTTTCCCCGATTCCGAAATTGCCGTGCTCGCCCGCCCTTGGGTCGCGGATCTTTATGCTCGCGAAACGGCGATCGACCGCGTGATTCCATACGGCGCGGCTCCCGGTTTTCGCGACTTCGCCTCCAAGTGGAAGATCGCCGCGGTTTTGCGCGCCGAGCGTTTCGATATGGCGGTGCTTTTGCAGAACGCATTTGAGGCGGCTGCTATCGCGCGCCTGGCGCGAATCCCGCGCGTGATCGGATATAACCGCGATGCGCGCCGCTGGTTGCTGACTCAGCCGGTTCCCGTTCCCAAACGGGGCGAAATTCCCCGGCACGAACGCTTCTATTACCTGGAATTGTTACGCCGCGCGAATTTGTTGAATGAGTTGCCGGCCGGCGACGCGATTCGTCTGGAAGGCGCGGCGGACGCAGCGGCGGAAGGCGCGCGCGAACTTTCCAGACGTGGAATTACAGGAGCGGTAATCGGAGTCAGTCCCGGCGCCGCTTACGGCAATGCGAAGCGGTGGCTACCCGAACGATTCGCCGAAACGTCCGAGCGGGTGGCGCGGGCCCAGCAGGCGACGGTCGCCCTCTTCGGCTCGCATTCGGAACGGGAGCTCTGCGATTCCGTGGCGAAGCTGATCGGGGTTCCCGTTCATAATTTGGCGGGCGAGACGACATTGCGGCAGTTCATCGACATGGCGGCCGCGTGCCGCCTGTTTCTGACAAACGATTCGGGCGGAATGCATATCGCGTCGGCGCTAGGCGTCCCTACTGTCGCGATTTTTGGCGCCACGGACGACATTGCCACGGGACCCACGGGAAGCCTGGCCCGCGTGGTGCGAGAACCCGTCGAGTGCAGCCCGTGCTTGTTGCGCGAGTGCCCCATCGATCACCGGTGCATGACCCGCGTCGATTCTTCGAAGGTCGCTCGGATATGCTTGGATCTGCTCGCCAAGTAAATGGATACCCGGACTAAAATCCTGACCGAGACTCAAGCCGTCGAAATTCTGAACCAACTTCGTTTGGAAGGCATTCCGCTAAAGGCTGTGACCGGCTATTTCGACGTGTTGCTTGCCTCGCACATTCAAGCGCTCCGGGATGCCGCAAATGGCTCGGGCAAGTTGTTCGCGCTGGTGGCAAACCCGCCCAATCCATTGCTTACCCAAAGCGCAAGGGCCGAATTGGCGGCCGCGGTTGCTTTGATAGACTACGTGATTCCCATTCCCGGCGAGAGAGCCGAACTGCTCAACCGGTTTGAACCCGCGGAGATTTCGCACCTCGAAGCAGGCGATCTCGCGCGAACCCGGGAACTGATCGAGCATGTTAAGCGCCGCCATAATGCCTGAAATCTGCCTGTCTGAATATGCCTAACGGCATTTTGGTGGTCCGCCTAGGCGCGATGGGCGATATCCTCCACGCGCTCCCCGCCGTGGCATCGCTCAAGGAAAGCTTCCCCGAGTTGCCGATAACCTGGATCGTCGACCTAAACTGGGCGCCACTGCTCGAAGGTAATCCCTCGATTGACCACTTGATCCTATTCGAGCGCCGCAATTGGCGCTCCTGGGCGGGAACGCGCCGGGATTTGCGCCAGCACCAGTACGCAATGGCGGTTGATTTTCAAGGCCTCGTGAAGTCGGCGGCCATCGCTCGGATTGCCGGTCCCGCGCGCATCGCCGGCTTCCATCGATCGGAGACACGGGAGCGGCTGGCGGGATGGTTTTATTCGACAACCGTCAAGAGCCGCTCGCGCCATGTCGTGGACCGGAATCTGGACTTGGCGGCGGCGGCGGGAGCGACGAAAATATCGCGAAGTTTCTACGTGCCTCCGGGTAAGCCCGAAGGCAATTTGCCATCAGGTGAATTTATTCTCGCCAGTCCGTTCGCGGGGTGGCGCGGCAAACAGTGGCCGCTCGAATACTATTCGGACGCAGCCGTGAAATTGCGGGAAGAATTGGAGCTGCCGCTGGTTCTAAACGGTCCGCCCGATGCTCGCGAAGCGCTCTCGCGAATCCCGAACGTCTTGGTTCACATCAGCGGTCTGCCGGGGCTGATCGACGCAACCCGGCGGGCAACGGCGATCGTCGGGGTGGACAGCGGCCCCATGCACCTGGCCGCGGCGCTGGAAAAACCAGGAGTTGCCCTGTTCGGCCCCACCGATCCCGAACGGAATGGGCCTTGCCGCGCCACGATCAAGGTTATCCGAGGCCCGCGGGTAACTGCTTCAACCGCTCGCGGCGGTTACGCCAGAAGCGCCAGCATCGATCCCGCCATGCGCGAAATTACTCCAAAAGAAGTCGTCGCCGCGTTACAGGTAATGTGCTACAAGTGATCCACTTCTCCAAGCGCTATTCGGATCGGGTGGCACCTCTCCGAGTCCCTTTCGGATTTATTCTGGTTGCGGCATTTGCCTCTTTTTCGAAGCCTTCCGAAAGATCCTTGCTAGCGGGGCTGCCGGTATCCATGATGGGGTTAGGCTTACGGGCCTGGGCGGCGGGACATCTTGCCAAGAATCGGACCCTAGCGGAAGCGGGGCCGTACGCGTATACGCGAAATCCCCTCTACATAGGTACGCTCACGGTCGCGGCAGGTTTGGTGCTCGCGGGCCGCAGTGTTTGGCTGGGCCTTGTGTTCGCCGCAGTGTTCCTGTTGGTTTATTTACCCGTGATACAACTCGAGGAACAGCATTTGAGGAAAATATTCCCGGCATACGCAGACTATGCGGAACGGGTGCCGGCATTATGGCCGCGCTTCGGAACTGCGTCGAAACGCGGCACACAATCGAGTTGGAACTCGAGAATCTACTGGAACAACCGCGAGTACCAAGCGCTACTGGGCTTTCTCGCCGGTTGCGCCTGGCTCATTTGGCTCGTTAGCCGACGATAAACTGTCCGGCGATCGCCAGAATCTGCGCCATGCTCTTCGGCGTGTCGAATGGCGCGGGGAAAGGCGAACCGCCATTCAGCAGATTCAAGACCGATGCATGCCGCGCCTCCACGGTCGCGATAGTGGCGGCCGCGGTTTTCAGATCGTCTCTCCGGATGAGCGCGATCGCTCCGTCATACGCCATCACTCCGGTATTTTCCAGAGCTTGCGCGACCGCAACAAACTGATCGACATTCGAGTAGCCGAAGTTGTAACGGCGCGGTCCCACGGGTGTTCCGCCCAAGCTCCGGATTACTTGAATCAGCGTATTCACATGGGTCTGCTCATGATCGCGGATCGTCCGAAAGAAATCGTATATGCCGAGCGCGAGCCCTTGGCTCGGGTCAACGGTGAAATTACTGGTGTAATTGCCACTAATGAAATCGATGTTTCCGAACTGATCCAAGCCTTGGCGGTAAAACGCCGCTTCCAGATGTTCCAAGGTAAGCGCGTAATTTAAAATGTCAAGATCGGTGGGGGCATTCTGCGCGCCGGCATTCGACGCCCCAATCGCTACTAAGCCGCCTACGGCGGCAAGCGAACCCGCGCCAAGTACACTCTTTTCTAAAAAACCTCTTCTGGAACTCGGATTGTTCTCTAATTCAAACGTGTTCACGATAATCTACTCCGCGTTGATGAATTTTGTCTCTTGCCAGAAATTACGGGCAACTTTGCTGCATGGATGTTGCCTAAGTGCGATCTCGTACCTATTCTTACCCGGTGCGGCTTTTGCAATTCCGCGAACGGGGCAACCACCCGTGGTTTTTATTAACGGTTACGAATTCATATGCGCGCTGGCTCCTGGTTTTACAGACACCTTCGGGAACATCGGACAATACCTCGCGTCCGATGGCCGCTCTTCGGCTTTCATCGATACGTGCAACTGCAAGAGCTGCGACATCCCCCAGCACGCCAAGAAATTCGGCGAAGAATTAGCGGCTCTGCGCTATGACGACGGTGGCGCGGTCGATCAAGTAGACGTCGTTGCCCATAGCATGGGCGGAT
>JALYXS010000604.1 GCA_030946965.1 Acidobacteriota bacterium | reverse complement strand
GAGCAGGGCATCCCGGCCGGTGGAATTGATGTTAGTCAGCAGTTCGTGGATCTGTCGTGCCGCTTTTTGGTTCAGCCGAGCTACGGCGTTGCCGCCCGCAATCTGCGGGCGTCCTTGATGCCGCTGCCCGCCATGGAAAGAGTCTAAACGCGTGTAGTTGCTAAAAGCAATTACATGCAACCCGATTGTGGAAGCGCTGGTTGAGTAGATGATTGCGGGAATTAGGGTGGAAATAAATGGGGAAAAATCTACACTACGGACTCGCGGCCGGGCAGGATTACTTGATTACGTGTTGTCGTCTACCGCGCGTTGTCCGTCGTTTGGACGGGCATCGCGCGGGGTGTTTGGGGCAAGTGCCAGAATGGTCGCACAGTTGGTCACGCCAGTCCCGCTTCGAAAAGCGTGACTGGCGCCCGCTCGGCTAACCGGCGCTACTCTCTGCCGGGAATCGATTCCTAATGCTCCCGTTGGCATAGTCTGGGAATTCCAGCTATGCGGCGAGCCTTTACGGGGCGCCGGGAGGCAGTTCACCGTACTACTGACGAAAACTTCGTGGCCACGAAGGTACTTCTAGTTGGATCGT
The DNA here is from genome assembly GCA_030946965.1 of Acidobacteriota bacterium. Lineage (GTDB taxonomy): Bacteria > Acidobacteriota > Terriglobia > Bryobacterales > Bryobacteraceae > JALYXS01. The sequence goes on along the minus strand of JALYXS010000604.1, from coordinate 1,434 downwards.
AGGCGCGCGGCGTCGCGTAAAAGTCGGTTGAGCGCCGCAACTGATGAGAGTAAAGGGGAAAGTTTTTCGATATGGCCGTGACGGGCAAAAGTCGAGGTTTAGATCACCCGCAGGAACTCATCTACTTCGGCCCGCGATGGCGCGGAAGACTGCGCGCCCGCCCGCGACACCGAGATCGCCGCGGCGGCATTCGCGAATCGCAGGGCCGCGGCAAAATCTTTGCCTTCGGCGAGCGCGACCGCCAACCCCGCGTTGAAGGTATCCCCGGCGGCGGTCGTATCCACCACATCCACCGGGAAAGCGGCATGATGATTTTCGGAATCGAGCGTGGCGGAGTAACAACCCTCCGCGCCCAACTTCAGGATCACCATTTTCGGACCCAGTTTAAGCAGCGCTTTGGCCAGCGGAGCGGCTTCGTTTACTCCGATTCGACGCGACGGTAAACCCAGCAGCCCCAAAGCTTCGCTTTCATTCGGCGTGAGAATGTCGATGCTTTGCAACATATCCGGCGGCAGCGGCTGAGCGGGAGCGGGATCGAGAATGGTCGTCACGCCCTCTTCGCGCGCCAATTTCAGAGCGGCGGCAACGGTATCGAGCGGGCTTTCCAGTTGAAACAGCGCGATACGGGCGCCCCGGAAATTTTTTCGCATGGATTCGACATCCGCCGCGGCCAGCTCGTGGTTTGCGCCCGGCGCCACGACAATCGAATTTTGGCCCGCCGCATCCACCGCGATCAAGGCCACGCCGGTCGGCTGCGAACGCGTCCCATGCACGCCGCTCACATCGACACCGGCCGCCGAAAGGCTGGCTTTCAGATGATCGGCAAACGGATCGAAGCCCACGCGGCCGATCATTTTCACAATCGCCGAATCGCGGCCCAACCGTCCCGCGGCGCAGGCCTGATTCGCGCCCTTGCCTCCAGGGATCGTCTGAAACTGGCGTCCCAGCACCGTCTCGCCGGACGCGGGCAAACGATCCACCCTCACCACGAAATCCATATTGAGGCTGCCCACCACGACGATCGAGGGCTTCGGCGTCATCTCGCCGTGTCGATACCGAGCTTCCTTAACTCTTCCGCGTAATAGCGCTTTTGCAGTAGATCGTACTCCTCACTGCCTTCCGGGATGTCGCGCTTTTGCGAACGCACCTTATCGCGCGCCGCGCGGTCGGCCTTCTCTTCGGTCCCGAGAATTTCCGTCATCGCCTTCACGATCTCGAGGCGCACTTCATTCGGTTCCCGTTTCACGCGCAGATCCCTCGATTTGCGGATCGACGTCACGATTTTGTGCGACATATCGGTGATCTTGTCGCGCGAGAGTTTCATGTGGTCGCCGGTGTCGCGACCCGCCGCGCGGATCACCTTGCGCTGCGAAATCAGAGTGTTCTTGGTGCGCCGGAACATCTCCTGATAACTTACGCCTTCGCGGCGCATGT
>JALYXS010000591.1 GCA_030946965.1 Acidobacteriota bacterium | reverse complement strand
CGCCAGACCGCATGTTTTCAGTTGGATATTCTTGCTGGCAATCGTGATGTTCGCGGAATCGTTTGAGGGGCCGCTACGGTTTCGGCATGTGGCTTGGGTATTCGGTTTAACGGCGCTCTGGACCAATTTGCACGCCAGCCTTTTCTTCGCGCCCTTAATTTTGGCGATCTACGCCGCGGGCGGATGGCTTCGTCGATGGATTTGGGTCGACGCCAGCCGATGCGAGGCGCGTTCCCTGCTCTTGCTGGCACTGGTTGCCGCCCTGGCCACGCTGGTGAATCCGTATGGATGGCATCTTCACCAGCATGTATTTGGCTACGTCTTCGACACCGCGCTGCTCGACCGTATCGGAGAATTCCAAAGTTTCAATTTCCACGCGCAAGGCGCTTTCCAAATTTTGTTGACTATCGGGCTCGCGATGCTGGGCGGAGTGCTGGCCCTCGGGCAGCGCAAGGTGGCCGATTTCTTGCTCGCCGGCCTGATTACCGGGCTCGCCCTCCGTTCCGCGCGCGCCCTGCCGTTGGTAGCGCTTCTGCTTCTCCCGCTGGCCAATGGCGCGATCACCGAAGCGCTGGCATCCCTTTCCGGCTTGCGTCCCGCGCTGCGGCGGGGGATCGATAGTTTCCTCAATTACTCGGCGCGGCTGCGCGTCATCGATGCGCGGGGCAGCGGTCTTGCGTGGGCGCCTGTCGTGCTCATTGCGATGTTCGCGCTGCTACGAGTTCCCGCCATCGCCGCGCGGACCGGTTTTCCACCAGATCAGTTCCCCGTTGCCGCATCCGGCGCCATTCAAGCTCTGCCGCCATCGATTCGCCTGCTCGCGCCCGACAAGTTCGGGGGATATCTGATTTACCGCTTCAATGGCAAACCCAAAGTGTTTTTCGACGGCCGAAGCGATCTGTATGGAGCGGAATTTTTGAAGCAGTACGCCCGGCTGGTGCAAGTGCGCCCCGGTTGGAAGCGGCAATTGGACTCGTATCATTTCACGCACGCACTGCTGCCGAACGATTACTCGTTAATACCCGCGCTTGAACAGCTTGGATGGACTTCTCTGTATCGCGATCCGGTAGCCACTTTGCTGGTTAGCCCGATTAAGGATTGAAATGGATCGAAGAAAGATTTTGGTGCTGTTCGGCGTGGCGTGGATCTCGGCGGCGTTGCTCACCTGGTTTCTATACGCGCGAACGCAGGCGCCCAAGGAACAGAAACGCGTGGCTGTGATGGCCGCCACGCGGGACCTGCAGATTGGCGCCATGGTGCGCAAAGCGGATTTGAAAAAGGTGAACGTGCTCGAAAGCGATCTGCCGAAAGGCGCGCTGTTCAACGATCGGGAGGCGCTGAACCGCGTCGCGCTTTATCCGGTAAACGCGAATGAGCCGCTGACCACGAGTAAGCTCTCGACCGGCACTGGTATTGAAGGAATTACGGCGACTATTCAGCCCGGTTTCCGGGCCGTCTCCGTGCCGATAACCGATACTAGCGGCGTGGCGGGATTGATTCAGCCGGGGGCGCGCGTGGATGTACTGTTCACGCGGCCAGGGTCGATGGCGGAAGCGATCACCAGTACGATCCTTCAGAACGTAAAGGTGCTGGCGATCGGGCGCCTTACGCAGGTAGGGCAGACGGTCGATCCGAAAGCGGCCAAGGTTCCCGTCGCGACCTTGATCGTGACTCCGGACGAAGCGCAGAAACTCGAACTCGCGAAGAGCGAAGGCAAGATCAGCCTGGCGCTGCGCAATCCTCTCGATTTTTCGAACAACATGGACGGTTCGCCCGTGACGACGGAAATCCTGGATCCCATGATTAGTGCCCGTACCGCCCGGGCCCGTCGCGGCCGGACCACCAATCTCGCTCGCAACAACATGAATTTGGAAGATCCCAAGGTGTGGCAGGAGTTAACCGGCGAGAAGAAGGTACAGGATCAGAATCGCTTGCAGGACGATTTAAGGAAGAAGGCTCCGCCACCCGCGCCGCGAGCCGTGGTGGATGTGTATCGCGGAGATAAGCACGTCCAGGAAGTTTTTCATGATTAAAAACGTGGCTCTCGTGCTCGCGATGCTGCCCGTTTTCGCGGTCGCGGAAACGCCATCGCGCGACATGTCCATCGTCACGGGGCGCGGCGAATTATTGCAGTTCGCGAATGACGTAACGCAGGTGGCCGCTTCCGAGCCGAAGATCGCGGACGTGGTTGTGATCTCCCCGCGCGAGGTGATGATCAACGGCAAGGGTCCCGGCCGCGCAACGGTGGTGATCTGGGAAACCGGCTCGGCGCCCGCGCGCTATAACGTCGACGTTCTCCCCGACACCTTCGAATTCGATCAGTTCCGGAAACAACTGCGCGAGGGCCTTCCGGGCAGCAACATCGAAGTCACCGGAAAGGGCGACACCATCGTTTTAAGCGGCACCGTCGCCAGTCTGGAGCAGAGCAAACAAGCCGCGGGGCTGGCATCCTCGCGTTCGAAGAACGTGGTCAATCTATTGCTAGCGCCGCCAGCGCCGGATGCGCGCCAGATTTTGTTGCAGGTGAAATTCGCCTCGATAGACCGTACCGCGCTTACCGAGATCGGCTTCAATTTTTTCAGCCGCAACCCGAAGTTCCTGGGCGAACTGACTACCGAGCAATTTCAATCGCCGCGCTTTAGCCAGCTCCAGTTTCAGAATCAGGATTTCTCCAATTCCACGGTAAACTTCGCCGATCTTCTCAACCTGTTTGCGTTCCGCCCGGATCTGAATATCGGCGCCACGATTAAAGCGTTGCAAGGCCGGAATTTGCTGCAAATTCTCGCCGAGCCGAATCTAATCACGCTCGAAGGCAAGGAGGCGAGCTTCCTTGCGGGCGGTTCGTTCCCGTTCCCGGTGTTGACCACCACTTCGACCGGCGGCTCGACTTCACCGGTCGTAACGGTGCAGTTCAAACCTTTCGGGGTGCAGTTGACGTTCACGCCAACCATCACGAACTCAGGCGCCATCCAGCTCAAGGTTGCGCCGGAGGTGAGCTCGCTCGATTTCGCCAATGCCGTGACACTGCAAGGTTTCCTGATTCCGGCAATCTCGCAGAGGCGGGCGGAGACGGAAGTCATCTTGAAGGATGGAGAGAGTTTCGCGATTGCGGGCCTGATGGACAATCGGGTTCTGCAGGATCTGAACCAGGTTCCGTGGCTTGGAAGCATTCCGATTCTGGGCAATCTGTTTCGCAGCCGGTCTACGCGCAAGACGTCGGACGAGCTGCTGGTTGTGATCACGCCGCATTTCGTAAGCCCGCTCACGGCGGACGAAAAGGCGAAGATGCCCGATTTCGAGCAGACGTTCTTGCCCACCATCGCGGATGAGAAAGCGAAGAAAGCAGCTAAAGGGAAGCATAAGGACGATATTCCGAAACCGGAATTCGTAGGCCCTCGTGGACATCAGGAACCCAATTAGTCCTTGTGGCGCGGGCACTCGTGCCTGCCGTGTCAATACGCTCGGCGCGGTCTCGATACAACTGGTCGTGATCATGGTGCCGGTGATCTTCGGCATGATGGGTTTCGCGGTCGACCTCGGGCGCCTTTACCTGATTCGCGGTGAGCTCAATCAAGCGGCGAACGCGATGGCGCTAGCGGCCGCATCGAAACTTATCGGAACGACCGCCGCAATCGATAACGCCAACACGGCTGCCCAGTTGACTCTCGACAACACGCTTTCGAACGGGAATAAATACAATTTTGGTTCGCTGCAAATCGGCCAGACGACGGGCATTCTCGCCAGCGACGCTCCCGATCCAAGTTATTTTTCCGCGGCGGCGGACGCCGCCGGTCCCGATAGCGCCGGCAGTGGCAACGCGGACGGCACCACGGCGAAGTATGCTCAAGCGAACATAACCGCCGATGCACCGCTAACATTCTGGGCGTTGCTGTCGCTCGGTCAAATGCGCAAAACGCAGATCGCCGCGCGAGCCGTGGCCGGGGTAAGCGCGCCTCTATGCACGGCGTGCGGCATCGAGCCGTTCGCGATAGCGCCGATCGACGCGACCGATACTACCGACTTCGGCTTTACCGTGGGGACTCAATATACGTTCGGCTACGTATGCAATGGCTTGCCCGTGCCCCAGGCGCTGGCCGGTTCGGCTCGCCGCATTCCTTTTCTGCTTCTGGACCGCTACGACACGGGCAGCACGTTCGACGAAAGCCAGCAGCTCTATCGCACCGGCGCGCAGGGCGTGATCCCCTCTCCCACGCTTACGCAGGCTTGTTTTACGG
>JALYXS010000585.1 GCA_030946965.1 Acidobacteriota bacterium | reverse complement strand
AATCCCGCCATAGAGACCGTGAAGATTGTTGCCCTGCTGATGATGATCGAACGTGCCATCCTGCTGCACCACGACGGAACTTGCGAAAGCGTCAAGCTGGAATCCGCCGCCCCGCACGGTTGCGCGCACCGCGTCGAAACTGCGCGCTGTGTTGGTCCAATTCAAGCTTCCGACAAGGCGCTGCTCGCCCAGATTTAATTCCTGGCGGCCAACGCGAAGGCCAAACGCTTTCTTTTCGGAATCTCCGAGCTCGACGTACGCAAGCCGCAAGTCCCAGGTGTTCTGAAACGGCGGCGCGGCGGGATGCTGATCCTTGAAGAAGACGCGCGCATCCTGTCCTTGCGCGTACATTTTGAACCATGACGCGGGTTGCACGAGTAGGTTCAGGCGCAAGCGGCTCAGCACGTAAGCATCGCTGTTCTCCCGCTTGAAGCCGCCGCCCGAAAAGCCTTCCGCCCGCGAACGGTATTCGCCCGAAAACCGGAGCCAACGCGGCAGTTCGCGATTCAGTTCGCTCGAAATATCCTGAGCCGGCGCGCCAATAGCCGTCAAGACCAGCAAGGATAAAATTCTCTTCACGCCGCTTTCTCCTTATTCGAAGCGGGTGGCACTTCCACCATCACCACGCCGTCTTCGACGCGCACGGGATAACAAACGACGCGCTCGCAGGCGTCGGGCTTGAGCACGGCGCCAGTCTCGAGCGAAATGCGCCAGCCGTGCAACGGGCAGATTACAGTCGATCCGGAAACAATGCTATCGCACAGCGGGCCGCCGCGATGAGGGCAGGCATTATCGATTGCGAGGAATCGATCGCCCAGATTGAAGATAGCGATCTCGACGCCATCGAGGGCAACGCTGCGCCCCTCGCGGAGAGGAATATTAGTGGCTTCCGTGATTTTGATCCAGTCCATTTTGCTTTCCTAGTGAACGTCGACCCGGATGGGTTGCACGTTTTGCATCGGCCGCAACTGCACGAATTGCGTGGGGTTCGCCGGCTTCTCCCGCTCAAGCCATGCATCGCGCGACAGAGCCTTCGATTTTTCCAGGCGCTTCAAGATCGCTTTCTGCTGTTTCGCCGGAGCATACACCGTCTCTTTCCGAATCTTCTCCATGCCCAGCCGCTCGACGAAGTCGTACGTTCGCTCCAAATAGTTGGCCTCCTCGCGATAGTACTGGAAGAACAGTGCCGCCGCTTCCAATGCCTCTTCCGTTGTCGTCACCGTAATCAATAGATCGGCCTTGCGCACGTTCTTGCCCGCCGCGCCGCCCACTACCACTTGCCAGCTTCCTTCCTGGCCTACCAATCCGATATCTTTGACCGTCGCCTCGGCGCAGTTGCGTGGACATCCCGTGACGGCCATTTTGGTTTTGTGTGGCGTGTAGAGATTCTCGAAACGGCGCTCGAGCTCCACGCCCGTCGAGATGGCGTCCTGCACGCCGAAGCGGCAGAACTCCGTTCCCACGCAGGTCTTCACCATGCGAACGCCTTTCGTGTAGCCCTGCCCCGACGGCATTCCCAAGTCCGCCCACACCTTCGGAAGATCCGGCTTCTTCACCCCCAATAAATCGATCCGCTGGCTGCCGGTGATCTTCACCATGCGAACTTTATACTTGTCCGCGACATCCGCGATTTTCCGCAGTTCATCGGGCGATGTAATGCCGCCGCGGATGCGCGGGATCACCGAAAACGTGCCGTCGTTCTGAATATTCGCGTGAACACGATCGTTGATGAAGCGCGCCGAGCGGTCTTCCGAATGATCGCCGCACCAGACGACATCGACCAGGTAGCTCAACGCCGGCTTGCAGATCTCGCACCCGATTCCATTGCCGTAAATCGTGAGAACTTCCTGTACCGATTTCAAGCGCTGCGAATGAATCATCTCACGCAAATTCTCCTGCGCGAACGGAACGCACTGGCAGAGCAACTTCTTGCCTTCCTCTTCGAAGTCTGGCGCCACGGCTTTTAAGAGCTGCTGGCAGACGGACGTGCAGCTTCCGCAGCCGGTAGAAGCTCTGGTGGTTTCCTTCAATTGCGCCAGCGTGTTGATGCCCGTTTCGTGGATCTTGGCAATGATCGCCCCTTTTGTCACGCCCATGCAGCCGCACACGGTCTCGCTGTCGGGGAGCTCGGCGACATTAGTTCCTTCGTCGCCCACGGGCTGCGGAAAAAGAAGATTCTTGCGGTGCGGCAAAAGATCCGTATCGCGGCGCAACCAGTCCATGTAGCGCGTGCTGTCGC
>JALYXS010000568.1 GCA_030946965.1 Acidobacteriota bacterium | reverse complement strand
CCCTTACCTCGACCAACGATGTGACGACAGCCAGGGGGCTTGAAGGAAATGGCTTCCCAGGATCCACGCCGGGACGGGTCGGGCCAAGACCCGACGCGAATAATGACAACAACTCTCCCGGCGCCGCCGGATTGGTGGCGGTGACCAATGTGAAGTCGGAGGCGTGGGTTACCGCCGCTCCGCCGGAAGTCATCGCGACCCGCGGGACAGATGCAACACACCCCGGTGGGAAGCCGCTCAGCAGAAAACCGTGGAACACGTTATCGGCGTTTTGATACCGGCCCACGATATCGCCGCGCTCATTCATCGCGGCCGCCCCGGTAAAGGCCGCGTTGGGGAATGCAATCGTGCTGAACAGCCCTCCTCTCAGCAAATAGCCATTGGCCACGGCGCCGGCCGTGTACCTTCCGATAATGTCGCCGCGCGCGGTGAGGCCGATCCCATTCGTGTAATCGGATCCAGGCACGTCCAGGGACGTGAATTCGCCATCGCTCAGCAGAAACGCGTGCGTTGCACCGGCGATAACGTAGGTTCCGGAGATCTCGCCTTGCGGGTTGATTCCCGTGAGTTGGGTGTTGGGCGGGCCGGGAAAATCGATCGTGGTGAATTGGCCCCCGCTCCACTTGAAGCCGTGGTTTACCCCGGCAGCGGTATAGTTTCCGACCACATCGCCGGACGAACTGACCCCCCACCCCAGGGTCGAGGAGGCGTTCGGGAAATCGATCGCGGTGAACTGGCCGCCCCCGCCGTTCACAGCGCTGAGGAGAAAGCCATGGGACACGCCGTCGGCATTGCGATAGATTCCCGAGATATCGCCGCGATTGTTGATCCCACGACCATCGGTGTAGGCCGCGCCAGGATAATCAATGGTGGTGAACCGGCCCCCGGTCAGCTTGAAGCCATGGGTCACGCCGGCGATCGTATAGAATCCAGCAATATCGCCGCTTCTGTTGATTGACCAGGCTATCGTGGCGGAAGCTCCCGGGTAGTCAACCGCCGTGAAAGTGCCGCCTTGTCCAAAAACGCCCGATGTGATGCCCAGCGCGAGGCTGAACGTAAGCAAGAGATTTGTTATTTGTCGTTGCATTGTTTTTTCCTTTCGTAACCGAATGTGCCACCATCACCGCTGCCGAACCAGCTTTCGGGTTGCCGCCACAGCGAGCAAGCCCCCGAAAATCAGGGCAACCGAAGCCGGTTCGGGCACAATCCCCGGGGCAGTCAGGGTTCCCCCGCCAGATACCGTGAATCCAGCGCCATTTGAGAAACCCCCGCCCGAGGCCGACCCGGTAGCGCCAGCGAATTTGCCAGTGCCTCCGGTGAAAGTCAATATCTGTGTGAAGGGACCCATCGGGGTTCCGGACGTGGCCTCAAAAAGGTTTCCCGATAAGATGTCGCCGTTAGCGAATGTTGTGTTAAAGACTCCGTTAAGCAGCCCGGTGGTCAGGTCCACCACACTGTAATCACGGAACGTAACGGGATTCCAAGTAGCATTCAGGCCCGAATTCCCGGAAAGAATGGAACCAGTCGCGAGGCCCTCCACGGCCAGCATCGTACCGTTTAAAACCGGAGGCCCGGCCAGTGCTCCAGCAAAGCTGTAGGTAATGCCGAGCGTCGCGGCCCGAGCCGGAATGCTCGCGATAGAAGCGATCAACAAACTCAGATTCACGCCCGCAATCAGTATCGATTTCATATTTCCTCCAGGCAGGATGATTTCCTGTCGCCGGTATAGGCGGAACCGCGAGCTGAAAGCGGCCATGGGCGCCATACTTTTTCTTGGACCCGGAAATCACCAATTTGCTGAAAGCCGGGCGGGCGGAAGCTGCACTCACGCACCTTCAGTCCTTCAGTTGCTCGCCAGTTCTGAATCGGCGGGACCGAGTGTTGGGAAGACTAAGAACTTAATCGATCAGCTTCGACGTCTTCTCCGGATTGCCGCTACTCCGGCCAGACCCGCCAAACCCGTACTGAGGAGCGCCATCGTGGCTGGTTCAGGTACTGCATTCAGTCCGGGAGCGGTGATTTGCCCGCTGCCGGAAGTAGCAAGGGTCGCAAGAAAGTTAGGCGCGGGATTGCCGGAAGGCGCGATGAACACGGTGGTAGGTGTGGCGAAGCCGGTCGCCCCCCGCAAAGATACCTGTGCCGCCCAGAACCGTCATAGTTTCAGAAACCCCAAACACGTGAAAGTCTGTCCCCGTGAATGTGTCGGTTCCCCCGTTGAAGGAGGCGGTGAAATTGAGCGATACCGTGGACAGTACAAAGCCGCCTGAAAGTAACATCGCGTAGGTGGCTGTTCCTGTTTCCGAGTAAATCGCACTGCCAAAAGGCGCAAAAGACCCGGAGCCACTATTCGTGGCGGGGACGGTCAGAGTAGCCGGACTGGGGACACCACCAAATACGTCGTAGGTAACTTAAAACGTGAACGGTATTGTGGCAGCCTGCGCGCTGATGGGGGAACCCGCAACAAGAATGAGCAGTGCGGCTACGAGTGCTAGCGCCGCGCCACGGAACTTGTTCGGACAGAGTTGATTCACAGTGACAGGTTCTGCCATTGAAGAATAATATCTCGCGATAAAAGCGAACAGACAGGCCGCTCTCGCCCCGATAATTTGACGTTCCATTGATTTCATATTTCCTCCAGGCAGGATGATTTCCTGTCAACGGTACAGGTGTAACGGCGAGCCGAAGCGGCCATGGATGTCATACTTTTTTTTGGACGCGGAAATCACCAATCTGCTGAAAGCCTGGTCGGCGGGCGATCCGGCCGCGCTCGATGAGTTGTCCGGGCAGGTTTACAACGAACTGCGCCGCATGGCTCGCCGCCACATGCAAGGCGAACGGCGGGACAACACGCTGCAAACCACCGCCCTGGTCCACGAGGTCTATTTGCGGATGGTCGATGTGACGACAGTAGAGTGGCGGCACCGCGCACAGTTCTTCGCGATCGCGGCGCAAATGATGCGGCGCATTCTGGTGGACGCCGCGCGCGCGCGTGCCTCGCATAAACGCGGCTGCGGCGCGGTGCGCGTGAATTTTGATGAAGCCGCCATCGTCTCGCCGGAACCGGATCCTTCGATCGTCGCCTTGGACGAGGCGCTCACCGCGTTTGCCGAAGTCGCTCCGCGACAGGCCAAAGTCGTGGAGCTGCGTTATTTCGGCGGCCTTCAGGAAGAAGAGATCGTCGAGGTCCTCAAAATCTCGCCCCGCACCGTCCGCCGCGACTGGGACTTTGCCCGAGTCTGGCTGGTCCGCGAGCTGTCCCGGTAGCTATAGTTTGAAATTCCACGATCTGCGGCGCACTGCGGTGCAATATGCGCCGTGCGGGTTTCCCAGTCGTCCATATGCGCATCGCGGGCCACCGCACGGATTCCATGGAACGCCGCTACAAAGGAGATTGAGAGGTTGACGGATAATCAAGTGGGCTAGGTGCCCCATGACGATCAACATCAAACCTGAAACGGAGCAACTGGTTCGAGCGGAAATCCAGAGCGGACACTTTCAGTCGGTTGACCAGCTCATTGTCGAGGGCGTTCATGCGTGGCGTGAAAAGCACCAGGCCAAAACGCTGGGCTGGGAACAGCGGCGCAAGGCCGTTGAACAAGCGCTCGCTTTCGCCCGAAACAAAGCCATTCCGTTGGGCGGCGTGTCGATTAAAGAATTGATCCACGAAGGCCATCGTCTGTGAGTCAGTGGATTATCGATGCTTCATTGGCTCTCGGCTGGTATCTGAAACGAGGAAGATCGAGTCTACAATCTTTCCGTTCTTGCAGGACTTAACGAAAACGAAGCCATCGTTCCGTTTCTTTGGCTGTACGAGGTCTCGAACGGGCTTGTGATGGCCGCCGAATTCCGCAGCCGTATTGGAGTTGCCGCGCTGGCGCTCAAGCATCAGTTAACCGTCTACGACACCGCCTATCTGGAATTAGCGATTCGATCCAAGCTGCCGATTGCAACCAATAGGATAGTGCCCTGAAACGGGCGATGGCTTCCCGCGGAATTAAGATTGTTGCCGTAGTCGCGCGCGCAACCGCGTCCAGACGCAACGACGCTCTTGGAGAACTCCAACTCTAGAGATTAGTGTCATGATTGATATCCAGCGATGACTGCGGATCGTCTACGGGAGATCGAAGAGCTTTATCATTGCGTCCGCGGAAGCTCGGCCGGTCAGCGTGCCGCTCTGCTCTCTCAGTCCGATCCCGAATTGCGCCGCGAAGTCGAATCCCTACTCGTGCGTCAGGATGCGAGCCTACCTTCGCTCGACGTCCGTACGATCACCGTAATGCGGTCCGGCACTCGCCTGGGTCCTTATCAAATCGAGAGCAAGCTTGGCGAAGGCGGCATGGGCGAGGTGTTTCGCGCCGTTGATACGCGGCTCGCGCGCCCGGTGGCGATCAAGGTCGTCCATCAACAATTCGACGCCCGCTTCGAGCGGGAGGCGCGCGCGATCTCATCGCTCAATCATCCTCACATCTGCACTCTCTACGACATTGGGCCCAACTATCTGGTGATGGGGCTGCTTGAAGGCGAGACCATCGCGGCAAGATTGAAAAGCGGTCCGTTGCAGGTGGATGAGGCGCTCCGTTACGCCGCGCAAATTGCCGCCGCGCTCGCCGACGCGCATGAGCGCGGAATCGTCCATCGCGATCTGAAGCCCGGCAACATCATGTTGACGAAATCGGGCGCCAAGGTTCTCGACTTCGGGTTGGCCACCCGGGAGGGCGACGACACGCTCACCGGCAGCCATATGGTGATGGGCACGCCGGCGTACATGGCGCCCGAGCAGCGCGAAGGCAAGCCCTCCGACGCGCGCACCGATATTTATTCGTTCGGTCGCGTCCTCCACGAAATGCTGACCGGCGCGCTAGTCGGGTCGCCGCGAAGGCGCATTC
>JALYXS010000556.1 GCA_030946965.1 Acidobacteriota bacterium | reverse complement strand
GTCGAGCTTCAAGCAAATGTCATTGAATATTCGTATCATGCCCGCGGCGTCGGTTACACCGCCTGGCAGGATCTCAGCTCTCTCCAGGCTTATTTGCCGGAGGACCGGTGGAGCGTCGTCGGCCCGGTGAGCGTGAAATACGACCCGCGCAATCCCGCCAACTCCATCGTTCTCTGCGAGCAGTGGAGCGGACTCCGCAAGGTGAGATAGCATGGAGGTTATGAAAAAACGATCCATTTATCTCATGCTGACGTTCGCCGCTTTCTGCGCGGGTATGCTGGTCGGAGCAAACCGGTATAATGCCCCATCGACCATCCTGCACGTCTCGACGGTAACTTGGAAGCCCGACGCCACGCCGGAGCAGCGCACCGCCGCTCTCGCGGGGATTAAAACGATGGCCGCCGAGATTCCCGGCATTAAAAACGTCTGGATTAAAGCCACCAAGGTCCAGCCGAGCGAACGCACCGCCGCGTTTGCGATCGAGTTTGAAAACAAAGCCGCCGCCGAGGCGTACGTGAGCGCTCCGGCGCACAAAGCCTGGGAAAAAATGTACATCCCCCTCCGCGAAGAAAGCAGCAACAGTCAAATTACCAACTAAATTGGGGCTGTGATATTCTTGCGGGGCAAGTCTATAAGCCCCGCTTATGAACCCCGCCAGCAAGTATTGCGCCCTCGCGTTATTATCCGTAGCGCCATTTTGCGCCCAGGATTCCAATTCCCCGAAGCATTTGCTTGGAATCGCGGCGCCGCTGACCGCGCCTAGTGCCCAAGCGCCGCGCGATATCGCGCTGGCTTACATACGTAGCGTGGCTGGCGGCATGGCGGGAATTTATCTCGCGAAGGAATACCAGACCGCGCACAACGGCGTCACGCACCTTATCTATAAACAGCGGTATTTAGATGTCGAGGTTGCCAACGCGGAGTGGGTGGTGAACGTCGATCGCGACGGGCAGGTCCTCAACGCGGGAGGCAGTCTCTACGAATCTCCGGGCAAGGTGGAATTGCCGGCTCTGAACCGCTCGCTGACCGCCGTGCGCTCCGCCGCGCAGGCAGTCAATCCGCGAATTGGCCACCGATTCACGCCGTTTGAAAGTTCGACGCCGGTTAACGCCGGGCGCGCGAATGCGATTCGTTTTGCAAAGGGCGGATTCGCGGACGACATCGAAGGAACGCTCGTATGGTATGGCGCGGACGGCTCCCTCCGTCCGGCCTGGCAGTTTTCGATCTTGGACGACGATGGCGTGAATCGCTATGCCGTGGTGGTCGACGATGCCTCCCAAGCGATTCTGGCAAAGAGATCGTTGACCCTCTTCCAAGCCGCTCCCCAAGCCGCGCCCATGACCCCGAGGGGTTTGGTCTTCGAGGGTGAAAGTCCGCAGCCGAATCCCACGCAGGGCATTCGTTTGACCGGACCTCCGCCCATTGTGCCGCGCACTCTGCAATCTTTTACCGGCGATCCAATCGCCTCGCCGCGAGGATGGACGGCCGGCACGGAGACCTCGGGCAACAACGCGGTAGTCGGCGAAAATCTGCTCGGAATCCGTTTCCTGACCACGCCGGCGATCACCGGAGCGCCGAACGGGGATTTCAGTTTCCCGCTGCAACTTGGGGCCGGCGCGCCCAACCCGCTTACGTTTCGCGATGCGGCAAACACCAATCTTTTTTATTGGATGAACCGCGCGCACGATTTGCATTACCAGAGCGGGTTCGATGAAGCGGCCGGTAACTTCCAGCAGGATAACTTCGGGCGCGGCGGCGCGGGCGGAGATCCCATCTATGCTTACAGCCACTTTGGCGCAACCTCGGTTGGCCGCGCCCAGATCGAAAACGCGTTCTTCAGCTCAAATGGCATTACCGAGGATGGCTCGCGCGCGATGGTCGGGATGTTCCTGAGCAACGCGGTAGGCAGCTTAGGCGACTTCTTCACCGATGGCTCGTACGATTCCGTCGTGATGGTCCATGAGTATACGCACGGTGTGAGCACGCGATTGGTGCGCCGCGGATATGAGACCTTTCAAGGCGGCGCGATGGGCGAGGCGTGGAGCGATTTTTTCGGGATCGAGTACACGCTTCCCGATGGAGCGCCCCCCGACGGGATTTATCCTCCGGCCCAGTATTTCGATCAATCGTGGGGCTATGGCGGCACGCGCACGCGTCCGTATTCCACTAACACGGACGTCAACCCGCTCACCTACGCCAACCTCGGCCATGTGATCCGGCAGCCCGAAGTTCACGCCGATGGCGAAATCTGGTTCGAAGCGATGTGGGAGATGCGCGCCAACCTCATCAAGCAATTCGGCGAAAAAGAAGGCCGGCGGCGGGTGCGCCAGCTGGTGATCGACGGAATGAAGTTGTCGATTCCCGCGCCTTCCATGGTGGACATGCGCGATGCAATTCTGCTTGCCGACCGAGTCGATTTCAAAGGAGCCAGCCAGGACCAGCTTTGGGCCGCATTC
>JALYXS010000549.1 GCA_030946965.1 Acidobacteriota bacterium | reverse complement strand
CCAAAAGGACCTCGCCATCGCGAGAGAGAAGTTGGAGGCCTTCCACATCGAACAGAAGGAAATTAGTACACGTAAGGACAATCAGCCAAAATCTCAACCCGCTAACTGATTGATTTGAATGGTGAGCCGGGCGGGGCTCGAACCCGCGACCACCGCATTAAAAGTGCGATGCTCTACCAACTGAGCTACCGGCCCTTTGGAGGGGATTTGTCTACAGCGCTTAGGTTAGCATAGGCCTTTGTTACAATCTCTCTCAGTCGGCCTTGCGAATGTGGCGGAATTGGCAGACGCACTAGACTTAGGAGCTAGCGCCCGAGAGGGCATGGGAGTTCGACCCTCCCCATTCGCACCATCAGAACTTCCCGTGCCTCCCGAACGTTCCATATCGAGAATCAAAATATGAAATCGTTCGGCGTGGTCCTCTTCCTTACGTGCAATGTAGCCCGTGCGGTTTCCCCCATTATTCATCAGGATTTTGAAACCGGCGAATCGGGCTGGGTCACCATGGGGGGCGCCGCGACGCTGAGGGTTACGCACGATCTGGCCAACGTGAAGACCGGAAAATCCGCGCTCGAATTCGAATACACCGCGGAGCCGAAAAAGTTCAGTGTGGCTCTGCTTCCGCTCACGGATGTTTCGCTCGCCAACATGAAAACGATCCGGTTCTGGCTCAAGACCGATTCACCCACGGCCATCGCCGTGATTCTGAGCGAGAAAGCGCCGGGGGGCGGCCGCTACTCGGCCATCGTCTGGTCGCCCAAAGAGCGGTGGCAGCAGATCGAACTCACGCCAGCCGATTTCGCGTTGACCGAAGAGCCAAACGATCCCAAAGATAGCAATGGGAAACTCGATTTGGACCGGCTACAGGCGGTCGGAATCGTGGATGTCAGCCAGATATTCAGCGCCGCGAAGCCGAATCCGGATCTTCCGATCGCCATCGATCCTCATACTGGCAAACACACCATTTTCATCGACGATTTCGACGTGCTCGATACGGCGGCAAACATCACGCCCAGCAAGACCGATGGCGTGGTCATCGACTCCTTCCCGCATCAATACGTCGATTGGCTTACGCTTGGCGGCGCGGACCTAAGTCTCGACACGTCCGGCAAGCCGCTGGCGGAACATGCGATGAAAGCCGTTTATCAGCAGCAGGAAGGCCATTACGTCCTGTTGGTCCACAAGCTAGGAGTGCTCGACCTGAGTAAGACGAACCGGCTCGCATTCGACATCGCGTCCGAACAGCCGGCGCAGCTTGTAATTTCATTCGAAGAGCGCAATCCCGGAAAAGGGCAAGGACCGCGCTACAACGTGGATATCGAGGTGCCGGGCGGAGGAAAATCCGATCGTCGCGAGGTCGCGCTCGGTGCGTTTCAGCCGGACCAGAACGGCCCAACCGGCCTCAATGGCAAGCTCGATCTCGAGAACATCAAGACGATTTCGATCCTGGATGTCACCGCGGCGTATACGCACGAGAGCGCGAAAAACACGCTTTGGATCGGGAATATTCAAGCGGTTGCCAGGCCGTGAATCTGAATATGAATATCCGCCTGGCGCACGTTTTGGTCTGACACTTTAGCAAGCAGTTCGCGCATTGTTTTCCGGCTGACGGGATCGCGCAGATCGGGCGCAAGGTCGGCCAGCGGAGCGAGTACGAATCTGCGTTCCGCGTAGCGCGGATGCGGAATCTGCAAAGCGGCGGTTTGCACCACCGTTTGCACCGAAGCGTTGCCGTAAAACAGAATGTCGATATCGATGGTGCGGGGTCCTTTCGGGGTCACGCGCTTGCGCCCGAGCGCCCGTTCGATCTTCGCGATGCGCGCAAGCAATTGCATCGGGAAAAGCGAAGTTTGCGCTTCCACCACGAGATTCAGGAACCAGCGCTGATCGTGAAAATCTTGCGGCTCGGTTTCATAGACCGGTGACAGCCGCGCAATTCGCAAATCGCGACCTTGGAGCTCGTCGACAGCCGATTGCAACATTCGCTCACGTTCGCCCACATTCGATCCCAACCCCAAATAGACGGTTTTCAAAACAGCTCCGGCTGGCTAAGCCGGCCGAACCGCCGGTCGATCTGAAAGTATTCGAAAGCGCGGTCCGTGCCCACGCGCCCGCGCGGCGTGCGGTTCAGAAAACCGAGCTGGATCAGGTACGGCTCATACACTTCTTCAATTGTCTCCGGCTCTTCGCCAACCGATGCCCCGATCGTGTTCAGCCCGACGGGGCCGCCGCGATATTTTTCCAGCACGGTGCGCATAATCTTCTGATCGATCTCATCGAGGCCAAAACGATCTACTTCGAGCAGATCGAGCGCGGTTTCGGCGAGCGAGAGAGTGATTTTCCCATCCGCTTTCACCTGCGCGAAATCGCGCACGCGGCGTAGCAGGCGATTGGCGATACGCGGTGTTCCGCGGCTCCGGCGGGCAATTTCAAATGCGCCTTCTTCCTCCACGGCCACGTTTAGAAGCGCGGCGGAGCGGCAAACAATGTGCTCGAGCTCGTCGATGTCGTAGTGGTTCAGGCGCAGGACTAAACCGAATCGTCCCCGCAAGGGTGCGCTGACCAAGCCTTGCCGCGTGGTCGCCCCAATAGCGGTAAACCGCTCCAGCTGAATCGAGTGCGTGCGCGCGCCGGGACCGGAGCCGATCAGGATGTCGAGATGAAAATCTTCAAGCGCCGAATACAGCATCTCCTCCACGTCCGGCAGCAGGCGGTGGATCTCATCGATGAAGAAAACCTGCCGCGATTGCACGGTGCTGAGAATGCCGGAGAGATCCAGTTTTTTCTGAAGCACGGGCCCGGATGTTTGCTGGAAAAGCACGCCAAGCTCCTCGGCAATGATGGCCGCGAGCGTGGTCTTGCCGAGTCCGGGCGGGCCGTAAAGAAGAACATGATCCATGGCTTCCCCGCGGTGGCGCGCGGCGGCGATCGCAATTTCGAGGTTGGCCTTTAACTTAGTCTGACCGGTAAAATCCTTCAGCCGGCGTGGACGAAGACCTGCCTCAAATTGCGCGTCGTCTTCGTCCGGATTAGGAGAGACGATGCGCGGATTCACCACGATTCCACCATGATCCAATGTAATCCAAGGTAGAGCGCGCACTACCGCGCGTCGGTCTTCGCCACCACCGCGGAGTAGTAAAGCCTGATCCTTCGCGCCGCCGCGCGTCCCACTTGCACGGACAGTTCGTTCTCGCTCGCGCTCCTCACCAGCTCGGAGCTGCCGAAGTGCTTCAGCAGCATTCGCACGGTTTTCTCTCCCACTCCGGGAATTAGATCCAGTTCCGACGTGAGCGTGGCCGCATTCCGGCGCGTGCGGTGGAACGTCACGGCGAACCTGTGCGCCTCGTCGCGAATCGATTGAATCAGTTGCAGAATCGGGGAGAACCGATCGAGCACAACCGGCTCGTTCTCCTGACCTAGTACATAGATAATCTCTTCGCGCTTGGCGATCGAAGCTAGCGGCTGATTTATGATTCCGATCGCTTCGAGCGCGTTCGCCGCCGCGTGCAACTGGCCGAGGCCGCCATCGATCAAGATCAGCCCCGGCATGGGCAAACTTTCCCGATGCACGCGGGAATAACGGCGCGTCACGACTTCGCTCATGCTGGCGAAATCGTCGTTACCGATTACCGTTCGGATAATGAATTTGCGGTAGTCCGCCTTCTTCATGCGGCCCTCTTCCCACACCACCATGCTCGCAACCTTGTTCGTGCCTTGTATGTGCGGGATATCGAAACACTCGATGCGCTTCGGCGCGTCCGGCAGAGTAAGTGCGTCCTGGAGCGCTTCTTGAATCGCTTTCATCGACGGTTTAAGAACGCGGAAGCGCGCATCGAAGCTATGTTTCGCATTCGTCTGGACCAAGTCGAGCAGAGCTTTCTTTTGACCGCGCTGGGGCGTGTGAATCTCGACCTTGCGGTTACGCTTTTCGGATAGTAACTCCTCCATGACGACGCGATCTTCAAAGTCGACGGGCACGTGAATGATCCCGGGAACGTATTGCTGATCGAGATAGATCTGGAGCAGCAGCGTCGAGAAGAACTCCGGCTCGTCGAATTCAATCTGATCTTCCCAAAAAAATTCGCGGCGATCCACAATCTGCCCGTTACGCAGGTGGAAGAGATTCACGGCGACCAGGGGCGGCTCGGCGTAAAGAGCGAAGATATCGGCATCGTCGCCTTTCGCGGCAGCCATCTTCTGGCGCTGCTCCATTTCCTCCACGGTCGAGAGCAGATCGCGAACGTTGGCGGCCTCTTCGAAACGCATGTCGAGCGAGGCGGCTCCCATGCGCTCCTTCAGCCCGCGAGCGAGATCGTCGTGGCGTCCTTCGAGAAACAACTTTACGTCCCGCACCGCTCGCGCGTAAATATCGTTGGTGGTGAGGCCGTCGACGCAAGGTCCCAGACAGCGGTGGATGTGGTATTGCAAACAAGGCTTCGGATGGTAACGCGTCAGATCCACTTTGCAAGAAGGCACCATGAAGTGGCGGTGAATGAAGTGGACTAGCCGGTGCGCCAAGTTGCCGGGGAAATACGGCCCGTAGTAAGTGGAACCGTCTTTCAGCAAGCGCCTGGTTACATAAACGCGCGGGTAGCGTTCGGCGGTTAGCTTGATGTAGGGGTAAGTTTTGTCATCCCGAAGCAGAACGTTGAAACGCGGCTTGTATTGCTTGATGAGGTTGTTCTCGAGCGCCAGCGCTTCCTTCTCGTTATCGACCAGAATATAATCGACGTCGCGCGCTTCCGCCATGAGGGAGCCGGTCTTCGGCTCGGACATTTTGTCTTCGGAGAAATAGCTGCGAACGCGATTCCGCAGGCTCTTGGCTTTGCCAACGTAGATTACGCGGCCGGCGTTGTCTTTGTAGAGATACACTCCGGGCGAAAACGGGAGCTGCGATACTTTTTCGCGAAGGGGATCTTCCGGCGAGTCCGAACGGCGCAATCTGTTTCATTATCGCGCTTCGGGAAATCGGCTTTCCTAAGAATCTTGAAGAACTTTTTTCCAGGCAAGACGATGTTTCGTATCCGAAAATGCGTCCAACTGCGCGCCCACGTTAATCAGAAATGTCCGTCTCGATTTCTCGCCCGCTAAAGCCAGCACCGAACGGGTCAGATCGACCAGACTGAAAATATACAGATTTTGTCCGGCGGAAAACTCCTTTTCCAGCCGGCCGGGAAGAATCTCGGGCTGTTTATTTCCCCGGGCCGTAACGAAAAAGAGTTCTTCGATTAGCTTCTCTCGAGTGGAACCCAACTTTTCATCAAGGTCGGCGATCTTGAGCGCGCGATCCTTGACCTCGACAGCCATAACTATTTTGCCTTCGGCGTCAACGCATTCGATGTCGGCTGACTGGCCCGAGGCTTTGTCGGAAGCGTTAATCTTCCCTCGCCGGATCGATGTGAACAGACTGAAGTACTGGCCGACGGTTTGGAAGAGTGCCGCCGCCAACGCGAGCGGTCGATCCCCGCCGGATTGTTCTCCGCTGAACCTTTCAACTGCAGTGACCACGGTGGCAAGGCTGGCTCGGAGAGGGACATCGTACTTGATCTCCGCATTTCCCAGTTTCCGATATATTTCAAGCAAGACTTGACGGAGCGCAAGTCGCGAGAACTCTTGGTTGCCGGCTTCGATTGCGTCCGCCACATCGCAGAGCTTGTCCCACATTTCTGGGCTGCTTTTACTGGCGCGGCCAACCTTCGTTAGTAGCGGGACTCTGACGGGGTTATTTACATACGGGTCGGGTGAAAGCCCCAACGCTCCTTCCAGCCGTGTTCTTTCGAATGGAAGGATCGCTTTTCTACAGAGCGTTCGCGGATCGAAAGATCCTGGGATCTCCGCTCCTTCCTGGAGCGAACGGGCGTTGAGATT
>JALYXS010000459.1 GCA_030946965.1 Acidobacteriota bacterium | reverse complement strand
GCAAACATCAGGAACATGTGGGCGGTCCACGCGCCAATGCCTTTTACTTGGGTGAGGTGCTCGATTA
This sequence comes from Acidobacteriota bacterium, assembly GCA_030946965.1. GTDB lineage: Bacteria > Acidobacteriota > Terriglobia > Bryobacterales > Bryobacteraceae > JALYXS01. The sequence continues at coordinate 3,078 of JALYXS010000459.1, read as the reverse complement.
CCTCCTCGTCGGGCATTTCCGGCAGCTCCGCGAACGACACTTTGCCCCGCTTCACGTGCTTCGCGAGATCGCGGATATAAGCGGTCTTTTGGCCGGAAAGACCGAGTTTCCGCATCCGCTCGGGCCGCAATTTCATGATGTTCCCGGGCGTCAAACGCCCCTCGGGAACGGCGGCGGCGAGGCGATTGAAAATCACCGTGGCAACCTTCCCGCTCAACTGCTGGAAAACGATCGACCGCACGAGGGATTCAAACGTCGGCTCGCGAAATTGAATCGTGTAATCTCCCACGCGCTCGATAATGGCGCGAAGGACCGGATCGGCTTGGAGATGTTTAAGAGCGGCTTGCATTTTGAAACAGGCGGAACGCCGGGCGCGTCTACTTCTGCAACTCTATAAGTATGAAGCGTCTCTATTTTGCCATAACCGGCTTTGCTCTTGCGGCGGCCTTGATTCCTCTCGCGCGTCCGCAGCAGGCCGCTCAGATCGGCCAGCCAATCGACGAGAACGCGCCGATCAAAGTGAATGTCGATGTCGTCAACATTCTATGCGCCGTTCGCGACAAGCACGGGGCGCTGATCAACAATTTATCGAAAGACGATTTTCAGCTTGCGGAAGACGGCAAACCGCAAACTATCAAGTACTTCACGCGCGAAACCGATCTTCCGCTCACCATCGGCCTTCTCGTCGATGTAAGCGGCAGCCAGGAGCGCTTGATCGAAATCGAACGGCAGGCGGCGTACAATTTTTTCTCGTCCGTACTGAAAAAGAAAGACGTAGCTTTTCTGATTAGCTTCGGGGCAGACGCCGAGTTGTTGCAGGACATCACGGGCTCTCCGAAATTGCTGCGGGAAGGGCTCGATCGCCTCAAGCTGAACGCCGGGTTTTCCGGCATCCACCCGGGACCCGTTCCCACGATCAGCCAGCCGCGCGGCACGGTGTTGTACGATGCGATCTACCTCGCGGCTTCGGACCGCCTTTCAAAAGAGGTGGGACGGAAAGCCATCGTGCTGATTACCGACGGCGTCGATCAAGGCAGCCGGCTGAAACTGGAAGCGGCGGTTGAGGCGGCCCAAAAGGCCGACGCGGTGGTTTATAGCATCTATTACGTGGACCCGGGCGCCTATGGCGGCATGGGATTCGGTTTTGGCGGAGGCGGCGAAGGCTATCTAAAGAAGATGTCCGAAGAGACCGGCGGCCACGTTTTCCGGGTAGATCGGAAGCACTCGCTGGACAATATCTTCGAGGAGCTGCAGCAGGAGATGCGAAGCCAGTATTCGATCGGCTTCACTCCCACCAATGACCGGAAAGACGGAAGCTATCGCAAGCTCGATTTGCATACGCAGGATCGCAATTTGAAGGTGCAAGCGCGGAAGGGATATTACGCGATTCGCCCGGAAGACCGCTAGATTTTTCGCGTCGCTCTTTACCGTAAGAAGCGCGTGAAACTGAGTGCCCGGAGTTAGAATGAGACTAGTCGAGTGCCTCGGTTCTCCATACGCGAACAACTGCAACGCATTCTGGCCTCCAGTGAATTCGCCCAAGCCGAGCGCATGTGCCGATTCTTGCGTCTGGTCGTCGAGTACACGCTGGAAGATCGCGCGGGCGAACTGAAAGAGTACCTGATTGGCGTCGAGGTATTCGATCGCAAGGACTTGTACGATCCGCGCCTCGACCCCATCGTTCGCGTGGAAGCGCGCCGCCTGCGATCGAAGCTCAAGAAGTATTACGAAGGGGAAGGGAAGGCGGACGAAGCTTTCATCGAGCTGCCAAAGGGAAGCTATGTGCCGGTCTTCGGGAGCCGCCCGGAGAATTTACCCGGCGTCCCGGCGAGCGCCATTGCGGTGCTGCCGTTTGCGAATCTCAGCGCCGAAGAAGAGAACGAGTATTTCAGCGATGGGCTCGCTCAGGAATTGATTCATGGATTGACCAGAGTGGAAGGCCTGCGCGTGGTGGCCTGGAATTCGGCCGAGCAACTTAAGGGAAAACCGTACGATATTCGGGCGATTGGCGCCCGGCTAAGCGTGGGTGCGGTGCTGACCGGCAGCGTGCGGAAGGCCGGAGACCGTGTCCGGATTGCCGCGCAACTGATCGACGCACCGACCAGTCTGTATCTTTGGTCCGAGGTATACGACCGCCAGTTGAAGGATTTGCTCGCGATTCAGGACGAGATTTCGCGCGCGATCGTAGAGACACTGCGCATCAAGTTCGCCGGCCGCCTGCACCTTCCGCTATCGAAAAGCTGCAATCCCGAGTCCCACAATTTTTACCTCCGCGGGCGTTTTCACTTGAGCAAGCGGACCGCCGAGGGGATCAACCGGAGCGTCGAGTGCTTCGAGAGCGCGATCGCGGAAGATCCGGGTTGCGCGCTGAGTTGGGCCGGCCTTGCGGACGCGTGCGCGCTGCTCGCGGATTACGGCCTGTTCAAGCCTTTGAGCGTCATGCCGCGCGCGAAACAGGCCGCGCTCCGGGCGATTGAACTCGACCCCTCGCTGGGGGAAGCGTGGACGTCGCTCGCGCTCATCCGCTCGCTTTACGAATGGCAATGGGCGGAGGGGGAAATCTGTTATCGCCGCGCCATCGAACTCAACCCGGGATACGCAACAGTGCATCATTGGTACGGCGTGGATTACCTGGCGATGTTGGGACGTTTCGACGAAGCGCTTTCCGAAATCGAACGGGCTCGCCAGATGGATCCGTTATCGACCATCATCATCGAAGGGCATGCGTTCATTTACATGCTCGCGCGCCAGTACGACGTGGCGATTCGGACGTACCGGGAGGCGCTCGAGCTCGATCCTTTCTTCTACAAGTCGTACACCTCGATCGGGAGGACGCTCATCCAGAAAGGCCAATACGCCGAGGCGATAGAAATGTTGGAGCGCGGAAGATCGCTCGCCGGGGATAGTCCGAACATTTTGGCTGCGTTGGGCCAGGCTCACGCCCTGGCGGGCGATGCGGACCGCGCGCGGGGTTTTCTGAACGAGTTGCAGACCGCCTCATGCCACGGATATGTTCCGTCGACAAGCTTCGCAATCGTCTACTTGGGCCTGGGAGAAAACGAGCGGGCGCTCGACATG
>JALYXS010000452.1 GCA_030946965.1 Acidobacteriota bacterium | reverse complement strand
TACTACTCTAAATCGCCCTCCAGTTCCGGGCAGCATCACGGCTTTCTGTGCATGGCTTTTGATAGCGCCCGCTCCAAATTCTTTGAAAGCGTGATAGATATCGGGTATAACTGGGCCGTATTCCCACGCCTCGACTCGCTGCTCAATTAATGGACTCCCGACCAAAGCTAAATGCCACCCATGGGCGAAGAAAACTAATTTTTGAATTCCCATAGGGTCCAGTTCTCGTCCATCTTTCCTGGCGCAATCCAAGAAATAGTTCGCTACAGCTAAAGCATCATATGCCACGATGGCGTGATTATACCGCTTCGGGCTGCCGCTCTTTCCTCCTCCTGTTCGCTCGCTTCCCAAGCAGCTACGAGATCCGCAACATCCCACAGCCGGTCCGTCACGCCTGCTGCCATTGCAGGGCTCGTGCGCAACGTCCGATGAATCTTGATGAAGTTTAGGCGAAATCGCCAAGCGCCACGGCTGCGATGTGGTTTTCGATCTTCTTTGAAAGGCGTTGGTTAGGCGAGTAAAGCGGCGGTTCGTCATGCGCACGCTGAGATTCTGGCGCTCCACATACGAAGTGTTGATGTGGGCGGGATCGGGCTGCCCCGTACGCGCTTTGTCTCGCACCCAATGCATTTCGCCGGGCTGTAACGCTTTCGCCTTGGGGATCGATCCCATAGATTTTCACCAGCATAGAATAATCGATGTATCCAGTAAACGCATTATCCACGGCTTCCAAATAGAGTTTGAGACCATCGCTCGTGAGTTGAACCCGGTTTTTTAGACGGCCTGCAAGGTCTTCCATAAAATCGCGCGCCGTAACTGAGTCGCGCTGTCCGATAGTCCAGCAAGGAACCAATTTCGAATCCGCGTCAATTGCAACCCAGAGCCACGCATCGCCCGCAGACTGGTTATTTGAGCGGATTTCAAAGTAGCCCACTACCCGCCACTCTTCAATCGCGCCACAGCATCTCGGCTTCGGCGCGGCGGACATAATTGGCGTCGAGATTGGCACCGAGCCCTGCAAGCTCAAACTGCCGCGCGGCAATTTTTCCGATCGCGGCGGCTTGCGCCCGGGGAACCTCGCCAATGCGCGCGTGCTTGAAAGGCGTGCCGGCCAGGGATGCGCGGAAGGGCGTGAAGTCCGTGGCCAGGAATTCGAGCGGGCCGGGCGGAAGGCTCGCGACGAAGTCCGGGAACCGGATTACCGACTCTGGGATCATCGCGTCCCCGCGAGCGTTGTAGAGAGCGGCGTATACTTCCCCGCGGCGCGCGTCGATCACCGCCGCACGCCGGTCCAGCGTGCCGAATTCCGCTAGCGTCCTCAAATTCGATACCGCCACGGCGGGTTTCCCCGTCGCTTCCGCCAACCCTTTGACGCACGCCAATCCGACTCGCACTCCCGTGAAAGATCCCGGGCCGGATGCGGCGGCATACGCGTCCAGCCGCTCCAACCCGAAGCCGTGGCGATCAAGCAGCCGGCCGATGCGCTCGAACAGAATCTGGCCGAAACCGTCCGGAGCGTGTAGGAGAACTTCGTCCAGCGTGTCCCCGCCTTGCGTCAGCGCGAGGCTCCCGAATTCGCGGGTTGTGTCGATTGACAAGATAAGCGGGGATACGATGAGCGGCTTCACTGCGCCAACTGATAATTGCGATCGCTCACATAAACTTTTCCGTAGGCGTTCATCCCGGTCAATCGTAAATGCATAGAGGCCGGAAGGCGGCGCGCCAAATCGGGTGAGAGCTGCAGCGTGCCCCGGACTCCCGTGCCTAACACCCGGTAGCTTTGCGCGTCGGCAGTTACTTCGCCGGTCCAGAGATACATCATCGTGCGCGTGGCGCGCGTCTCTTTCTTTAGCTTTGCCGAGTAACTCGATGGATCGTGCATATAGAAGGTGTCACTCGATGGTTCGTCGATCGTGAACGGAACCTTCTCGGGATTTGACTCCACTTCCTGAAGTACCGGAGGAGCCGTCTCGAACTTGTATTCCTTCAACATCGACTCTTTTTTACCCTCGCGCGAGATGTGCAAGACCCAATCGTGCGCGCGGTCGGGAGGGTCGCCCAGGAACCGGTCGCCCTTAAAATTCTTTAGCTCGACCGATTCGCCGCTTATCGGATTGATCCAGGCTACATCGTAGTTGTGCTTTTCCAGCTGGACGTCCACGGCTCCGGCCTTTTCGACGTAGATAATGTATTCGACGTCGCCCAGCGCGACGCCGCGTCCGCCCTCCACATCGAAAAACGGTTCCAGTTCCCAGTGGCGCGTGCCGCTGAAGAAATCGAACCACACCTTCATCTGAGGGCCGGCCGCCGCGGGATACTGCCCATCCATCGTCGCGTTCCAAAGCCGTTTCCGCGCGGCATCGTCCGTGCCGCCGCCAAAATCGTTCACGGCCGGTAAGCCGTATAGCTGATGTTCAATGGCGCCAACCTGATCGTCCGGGGAGCGATAAGTCAAGTAAGTCATCCATCCATCGTCGAGCAATGGCGCCGATGTAATAAGTGTACCGGTCGACCGTGGGTGCCGATAAGGGTCCATGCTCTTGAGATATGTACCTATTTCCTTGAGTAACTCGCGTCCGTTATCGTACGTCTCAAACGATTCAAGGCCTTGCCACGTAATGTTGTATGCAGAATAGCGCGAGACGGCATATTGAACGTAGCGCTCCCGTTGTTCCCGTTCCGGAAACGCTTTAGTGAGTTGATTGTTTCCGCCGGCCAGCACGAGATCGGCTGTGGCGCCTTTGCCGTTGATGAATAAGAGGCGTTGGTCCAGATCCCGATAGTAAGCGGCGTCGAACTTGGCGGAAAATTTGGTTGGATCTAGCGTCATTCGCAAGTGATTCACTTTCTGCTGAACGCGAGAAGCTACGAATTGCTCGAACCGGTCGCGATCGAGCGGCGGCACAATATCGCCGCACCAGAGATGTGGCTTATTGTTCTCCGTATAGGCGAAATGATGCACGTTAGCCGGCTGCACGAACCCGGGTGCATCGGATGCCGTGGCCGTGAAATGGCCCTCTTTCCCGTTCCAGCTTTCGATGTTGCTGGTCAGACGGTAATCCCAGGCGCCGGACTCGACGGGTGAAAAGCGAATAGTCAATTTCACGCCGCCATCCCAAAATGCCGGCATCAAAAAAGTGCGATGCCGCGGAGATCGGAATTCCGCTCGTAGCTGAACCGTGCGCCCCGGGTCGGGATGCGCCGCGGCTTCGGTTGCCGAGAGCTCAAACTGGATTTCACAGAGCGAGTACGCGGGCGTTGGTCCGCAAACCGTTTGAGCCAGTAGCGGAATTCCGGTGGTAAGCAGGAGCAGCGGTAATAGTCCGGGAGGCTGAATCCATGCCCCACCACGCTCTGCAAGTTGTGGAAGCTGAGTGGTGGCGCGGGCGCTTTCGCCTGCGTGTGCGGAATTCGTAGACTTTTGCCACGGGCTGCCAAGCTTCATGTACTTAGTGTATTTCCTGGCGCGCGCTTTCCACGGCTCGCATCAGGCGCAGCGTGTTCTCGCCGTAGATCTTGCGGATGTCCTCCGCTGAATATCCTTTCTCCAGAAGCGCGCGCGTCAGATTGGGAAACTTTGAAACGTCATCAAGCCCCACGGGCACGCACTTTACGCCGTCAAAATCGCTGCCGATCCCCACCGCGTCGATACCGGCGATCTTCACGACGTGATCGATATTCGCCACTACGCCGGATAACTGGGCCCGCACCGTTTTCTGGTGGGCGCGAACCGCGTCGGCGGAACTCTGCGAGAGAAAATCGCAGCCGAAATTAATCTGGATTACACCGCCCTTCTTCGCGAGCGCCACGATCATCTCGTCGGTCATGTTGCGCGCGATATTCGAGATGGCGCGGCACGATGAATGCGACGCGAAAATAGGAGCGCTGCTGGTCTCGAGGGCATCCCAGAACGTCTTATCGGCGACATGCGAGATATCGACAATCATCCCCAGCCGGTTCATCTCGCGCACGATTTGCCGGCCAAGATCCGTTAGGCCGTTGTGGTGTTCGACGGCAGCCATTTTAGCGTCGCCCGATGAGTCGGCCCAGCGATTGGTGTTGTTGTGGGTCAGAGTCATGTAGCGGATTCCAAGCGCGTAAAAATCGCGAACCAGGCGAACGCTATCTTCAACGGCATGGCCGCCCTCGAGCCCCATTAGCGCGGCGATCCTTCCGTTCTTATGGGCGGCTTCGATATCGGCGGCGCTCAAAGCCAACTGAAAATCCTGTGGGTAGCGCGCCACAATGTCGTGCCGCACGGTGTCTATCATTTGAAGCGCGCGGTTAGCGGAGTGGCTCTCTTTCGCATAATCCGCCGCCACGTAGACGGCGAAGAACACCGCGCCCACGCCGCCTTCCCGTAGCCGGGGCAGATCCGTGTGGCCTTCCGCCGAGCGCTTGCCGATATCGAAACCATCGACGGTCTTGCTGGTGACGTCATTATGCGTATCGATCAGGAGGGCGTTTTTTTGAATGTCGCGAACTTCCGCATCGGTGACTTTCCGCCGTTGTGCCGGAGCGGAAATGCCCGATAGCAAAAAACCTGCCAGAAACCATGCCGGGAACGTAATGCGCATACTCTACTCTGGCAGGCGCCCCGGCGATTTCCGTTTCGGATAAGGCAATGTATCCGGCGTGATCCGGACCGCGGTCGTGAATTTCAGCGGATATTTCCCGCCACTGGGGAATGTCAACTCGACGAACGACGCCGTCCAGCCCTTCGCCGGCTTCTCGATCTTCGCGACGTACACGCCGCCGCTACCTTCGAGCGGCGTGCTCTTGTAAGCCGGCCCAATGGAGCGCAGCCGGAAATCGCGCTTCAGCGGGTTCGCCGCCCGCCACAACTTCACCTCCGTCGGCGCGTCCAGGCACTCGACCCGAATCCCGCCGTTCTTCTCGAACTTCCAGGAGAATTTCGGACGCGGCCGGTCGTGCAACACCGCATCGTAAAAGGCAATCAGGCTCTGCCGCGCATCCGAGTTTTTCAATGAATGATCGGTATTTGGGACGTACCGCAAATACTTCTCCCCGGGCAAATCGTCGAAATAAAATCGCGAGGAATCGGGTAAAAAATATTGATCGCCCGCGGCGTTCATGATGAACTTCGGCATGGTGTAGCGGCCGCGATAACTATACGGCTCGACCAGACCCATCAGTTCGGTATAGCGCTTCGTCCGCGCGACGTCCATCAGGCCCATATCCTGATAGTCTTTCACGGCCGGCGAATAGAAACCGTAAGCGCGCCAATGGTGCTCAAACGATTTCACGTTATTGAGTAAGTCGATCACCATCGGTTCGATGGCGGTCACTCGCCGATCTACCGCGGCCGTTGTCCATGTGGTCCATCCGCGTTTCGATCCGCCGCCAACGACGAATTTATCAACCTTTACGCCTCCGCCTTGCCGCGTCCCGCAGAAAGCGGTAATCGTATCCATCGCGCGGACCGAAGCCTTCGTCATCGGCATGCGCAACGGCCAGGTCTCATCGCCCGTTCTCAAAAACTTGACCCATGTGTACGCGATGATCTGGTCTTCGGTGCGGCGTTTCTTATCTTCGCTGAACGTAAGCGGTTCATTGGGAATGCCGCGCAACTCGGTAACGACCGAGTGAGTGGAGACAGCCATGTCCACAAGGGAGGCGTCCGCGCGCGCTGGCGCCGGATCGGCCGTCGAACCGCCGGTTATGAGTAGGAAACCCGTCGTCCCTTTCACGTTGTTTGGCTCGATAATCGTAAGCCAGTGTTTCCAGATATTGCGATCCACTTCAGCCGGGCTGCGCCAAGCCTGAGAGGTCATGTCCAGAACGTAGGCCGTGTAGCCATCGCCTGGGAGCGTCATGACCAACTCATAGTGATAGTTAGGATCGGGCGCATTGACATACTTATCGAGTCCGGTGACTTTGCCGGCTCGGGGCGCGGCTGGCGCGATCCCAGCGAAGATCGCAACGAAAGCGGCGAGAAATAACGCGCGTGGAAAACGCATTAACTAGAAGTGCCGCTTCCCATTAAAACCCAGCGAAAACGCGGGTTGCGCTGCAGTTCCCTTGATCGTAAACGGCACCACGGTTACCGAATCCTTCTTTAGAAATGGGCTGGCTACTTTCATCACCAGAGCCTTGAGTCCGGATGTCGTATCGGATAACTTCCCCGTCGTGTGCAACACGCCTTGCAAATCGACGTTCTTACTCAGCAGATTATAAGTGCCGCGCATCTCCGCAAACGAACCGGGAATATTGCACGAGATATTCGAGAAAGTTGCAATCCCATCCTTCACCACCACGTGCCCTTTCAGGTTGGACAGCGCCGTCGCTGGATCGACCGCTTCCTGCTTCTTGTTTTCCCCGCGCGCGCTTTCGCTCAAAACATCGATCGGCGTTTGCGCCCGGGTATTTGTAAACTTCCCGCCGGCAATGCCGAAATCGCCTTGCAGACTGAGCTTCCGCAGAAATCCTCCAGGGCCGGGAGGCAGCTCGGCCTTAGCGCGCAAGTTAATCCGGCCCGTCATGGACGGGCGTTTCTGATCGGCGAAGAGCCTCAACAGATCGTCGATATGCCCGTCCGGCACGTTCAGATTGAGCGCGACGGTTTTTCCTTTTTGGCCCGGATGGCCCGTGACTCCGCCTTTTGAAACAACCGTCGTCTTCTGAAAGTGCGATTGCGCCGTGTCGATAGTCGTGTCGCCATTCGAGGCATCGACGGCGGCATGAAACTCGGTCGAGAGATGGACCCTTTGAATGTTCTTCGAAACGCGGAAGTCCGGCACGTCGGCTATGCCTTCGCAGTCAATGCTGTCGAGCGTTCCGCTAAATTTCCCTTTCGACGAAAGAATCCCGCCGATATCCTTGAAGATGCCGAGATTCCCTTTCTCGAAGGTGAAGGAACCCGAAAGCGGCACGGTCCCAGGCTCGTCCGCGTTCCACGGCCCGATTTGACCATCGGTCCGCACGACACCGGGAGGCTTCGGATTCAGCAGCGAAGCGTGAAACGAAATCGGCCCTTTTTCTCCCATATGATCTAGAGTCAGGCGTTGCGTCTCAATGATAAACGGCTCCTTGCCAGGCCGATCCGTCCGGAACTCGATGATCGCGCCATC
>JALYXS010000423.1 GCA_030946965.1 Acidobacteriota bacterium | reverse complement strand
CCATGGACACCCGTTTCGATGCCATGGACACCCGCTTCGATGCCATGGACACCCGTTTCGATGCCATGGACACCCGCTTCGATGCCATGGAGCGGCAATTTAAGGAAGCTTTGGAAGCAACCGAAACGAAACTCCTCACCGAATTTTGGAAATGGGCTCGGACTTTAGACGCCAAGTTGCGCCGCATGGAAGCGAGCGATGCGGCAACGGCGGAACGGCTTACAATCCTTGAAGAGCGCGTGTTCACCCTCGAGCGCAAGGTCGAAGGTTCGAAAGAATAACGATTCATGCTCTCTCCACCCCTTCGCTTTTCCCCGCATACAGCAAATCCACCTGATCTCGAAAATTCTCTATCACCTGCTGGCGGCGTACCTTCATCGTTGCGGTTAATTCCCCATTCTCGATCGTAAAATCGCGCGGCAAAATCCGGAATTTGCGAATCTGCTCGAAGGGCGCGAGGTTCTTATTCACGCGGTTTACAATCTTCTGAACTTCGGCGACCACCGGCGGAGCCGAAGGTAAATCGCAATGGGGACGGCCCAGCCAACTATCCATCCCATCTAAAGTTTCCGCAACCGCGGGGTGAATTGTGAATAGCGACGTAAGATACGGCAGGCGGTCGCCCACCAAAAGTACTTGGCTGATCAGCGGTTCGAACTTAAATAGATTCTCGACTCGTGAAGGAAAAATTTTTTTCCCGTTGGAAGACACAATCATTTCTTTCTTGCGGCCCGTGATGAAGATATAACCTTCGGAATCGATGTGCGCCACGTCGCCGGTGTGCAGCCATCCATCGCGCAAGACTTGCGCGGTGGTTTCCGGATCTTTGTAGTAGTACGAGAAATGGCATGGCCCTTTCATCAGCAGTTCGCCATCTTCAGCAATGCGCACGTCCATGCCTGGAACCGGCTTTCCAATGCTGCCCGGCTTGGCGCGGCCAATCGGATTGAATGCCGCTACGCCGCCTTCCGTCAACCCGTAACCTTCGGTCAGCGGCATGCCGATGGCCTCGTAAAATTCCGCCAATTCCGTTCCAAGCGGGGCGGCTCCCGAGACGCCCACGCGCAGCCTCCCGCCGAAGCGCTCCCGAATTTTCGTAAACACTAGGCGGTCGGCGATTCGCAAAGGTGCCGCGATCCGGAATGGCGGCCGCTTGTCTTGCCTTCGATACTTAGCGGCGGCGAGTCCCAATCCAACAGCCGCGTAGAAGACCTTCTGCGCGATTGCCGGACGTTTACGGACCTCCGTGCAGATGGTCGAATAGATGCGTTCCCACAATCGTGGCGGCGCGAGAAATAGCGTGGGCCGCACCGCTTTCAGTTCGGGGGGGAGCTTGAGAAGGCTCTCCGCGAAGTAGACAGGCATGCCACTTCGAATAGGAAGCAACTCGATCACGACACGCTGCGCGATGTGTGCCGAAGGCAGGAAAGCGATGGTGATATCCGAGGGGCCAAGCGGGAGAATGGCTGGACCCATGTCGATGTTCGAGACCAGAGCGTCGTGCGTGACGACGACCATCTTCGGCTCGCCGGTCGCACCCGAAGTCAGGTACAGAATCGCGGGGTCGGAAACCTGAACCTCGTTAAGAATGCCGGGCAACAGGGCGGTATCGGCAGCCATCGCGTCGCGCCCGCGCTGGCGCAATTGTTCGAGTGAAAGAGCACCTTCCGCCTCCCCGGTCAGCAGAAAAAAATGCTTAACGGGAGCCTCCCGGAGTTGGCGGAACATCTTCTCGTTCTCGACAAACAGAGCCGTGGCATCGCAGCCGGCGATAGTGCGGACAAGATCTTTGACGGGATAACTGGGATAGAGCGCCGCCGCCATCGAACCGTTGGTCATTGTGCCGAGATCGGCTAGATAAAACTCCGCGCGAGTTTCAGAATTCAACGCGACGATGTCGCCGCGTTGAACGCCCAACGATCGCAAGCCGGCCGCAATTTCCTCCGCCGCCGTTCGATACTCGTTCCACGTCCACTCGCGGACGGTTCGCGTTCCGTTTTCCGTGTGCGGTTGTTTCAACGCGACGTTCCCGCCATATTGGCGGGCGGCCTCTTCCAAGACCCGGTAAACCGTGCGGGAACCCATCGGAAAAATGCTATCACGCCCTCAAGGAAGCTCCCAATGTTCGCCAAAAAAACCGGCGTCCGCAATTTTTCCGGGCGCTTGCTCGTCGGCGGGCGTCGTTGTATCCACGACCGCGTAATCGGGCAGTTTCGGCGTTTGCAGCGCGTTGTTGCGGTAATCCGCCTCGCGGAAAGTGACGCCGCTATTAAGCACAATATACTTTTTAGGATTGAGCGGATTGGGATAAATCATGACTGGCGCGTTGGTGGCGGAAGGGTATTGACGCTTGCCGACCGTGACGAAATCCTTCGTCCATCGCACTGGTAGCCGGCCGGCAATTTTGGCCAGCACCCGATTGCTGCCCGGATCGCCTCAAAGCACCAGATTGCTGTTGGCGATATCGGCATCGGTAATCTGCGAATCGTCTTTCACCTGCGCGTCGCCGCGGAACTGGCGGCGCCATTCGCGAATCGCTCGCGCCTGCTCGCCCGCGGCCCAGGACGTGATTGCCGCCGAAGAAATCGGCGTACCCGTCGGGCGCACCATCACGAAGCTATCGAGAAACGCGTCGTCAATCGGTCCTTGCAGGTTATGCCGTTTCGCCAGCGTGTCCGTACCGCCATCGGACACCTCCCACTTGCCGGCGGATTTGCGAAAATGTACGACCCAGGAGCGATCCGTCGCCGGACCCGCAACCACAAATTTTTGCCCATCCAGAATCACGGTGGGCTTGATTGTCTCATCGAGCGCGCAGCCGCCCGGCCCCATCTCGAATGAGATCGCGCTTACGTTCGACGTTCGCGCGCTTACCGTGTGGCCGTCCGCAATCTCCGCGTCCACGAGCGCGCGTTCCCAGTGTTTATCGAGGCCATCCACCACGACCCACTTCATCCGGTTGTAGGCAAGGGTCCAAGTGGTGAAACGAATTTTGCGTGGATATGGATCGCCGCCTTTCTCCACAATAGCGTCCACAATCCGGTTGATCTCTACTTTCGAATCGGGATGATACCTGTGCCCCGTATTCGGCCCAACCACGCGCGTCAAATGCATTCCTTCGTTTTCGAGATAGCGCGCCATGATGTCCGCCGCCTGTTTCTGCTGATCGATCTCGCCGTTGTACGCGACCGTGGGGCATTGGATCAGGTTCACCGCGTAATCGGTCGCGTTGGTCAAGTGCCAGAGCGTTTTTTCATACCACGGGGCATGAATTTCCGCTTTGTCGAAACCGGGAACGAACTCTTCAGTTTCGGCGAAGCCGGCGCCCGGGGCGGCGGCGGCCCACAAACCCGCGTGATGCGCGGCGATGTGCCACGCCGCGGCGCCTCCCATGCTGAACCCCCGCACTACGATGCGGCGGTCGTCAATCGAGTAGTGCCGCTTCACATCCGCCAACGCTTCGAAAAAGTCCACTTCACCGGCCAGCTTGTTGGCGTTGCAATAACGCCCGTAGAGGTGCAGAACGATAGTGTCGCGCGGCGTGAATTCGCCGGGGTTTTTTTCGCGATCGGCGATGAAATTTACTTCGCTAAGGGTCTCGTTGCGGCCGTGGAACCAAGTATCGAGACGCCAGTGGTGCGGACGCTCGGGCGACCACGATATCGGAATCACAAGCCCGTAGGGTTGAACGCTTTGATCGATCTTCGATATGTAGCCGCGGACAATGAGGCCGGTGGCGCTCGTCCAAGGCGACTCTCCTTTCGCCAGCGCATCGGCGCGCGCTTGCCCTTCCCGCAGCAATTGCTTGGCTTTCGCGATTTCATCGGCTTTGAAAAACTCATTGCCTTCGAGCGCGTACCGGACAGCTTTGTGATAGACCAGAACATCTGGCAAGAGCGGGTTACCCTTCAGCCCGTCAATGCCATGGCCTAGCCGCGAGAGTCCCGATTCAAGATCGGCGCGGTCGCCCGCAATAACCGCAATTCCCGGCGGCGGAACGGGCTTCACCGATGGTTTGATGGCGGCGAAAGCAGATATCGCGGAGAGAAAAAGGGCGAGTGCGTTTTTCATAAAGACGGACCTCATCATACAATGGGCGGGTTGGCAATCGAAACCGAGCAGGCTCCCCAGGCGGTGCGCGTTTCCGTAGTCGTCGTATCGCATAACCGCATCGTGCTGTTGCGGAAATGTCTGGCGCGGCTTGGCTCCGCATATCAGGTGATTGTTGCCGATAACGGGTCGACCGATGGCAGCGTTCAACTCGAATCCGATTTTCCACACGTCCGCTTCATTCGCATTCCGCGAAATTTCGGTCTGACAAAAGCTCTCAATCTGGGATTGCGGAGCGCCGCGGGCGAGTTCGTGCTAATTCTTCACGACGATACGGAAATCACTCCTGAAGCGGTCGCCGAGTTAGCCGCGATTCTGGAAAGCCGGCCGGAAATCGGCGCGGTCTGCCCCTTGCTCGTGGATGACGATGGCCACCCAGCCCCGCAGATTTGCGACCTTCCCACATCCAGCAATCCCGACGTATCCTGGCGGCCGTTCGGGGGATCGGAGGACCGGGAAGTGGCCTGTGCATCGGGCGCCGCGATCATGTATCGCAACTTCTTCCTGAAAGCGCTCCGGTATGTGGATGAGCACTACGGAACTTTTGGCAGCAACTTGGACCTGAACACGCAAGTGCGCCGTTCCGGAAAAAAAGTGCTCATCCTGCATCGCGCGCGCGCCGTCCACCATGCGGCCGGCGAAAAGCGCGATGGGCGTGTCCGCGCGCAGTATGCCGCTGACCGCGCGGCTGGTACGGCAGTCTATCTCACCAAGTATTTCGGATTCTGGGCAGGCCTTAAATTCCGCCTGGCGAAGGTTTTCGCGGCGCTAGGCTCGTTCCGTATCGGCGAGTTGAAGTTGCTGCTCTCCGGCCAGAAGGTGGATGGGACGCAGCAGTAGAATGAGGGAATGAACCCCTTCTGGTGGGCGCTCGCCGTGTTCGTCTGCGCGACCGGTTCCGGCTTGCTGGTTTATTTCATCATGCAGGCCCGCGTGCAAGTGGTTCTGGCGAACCAGCGCGAGCTGCTAGCCGAAGCGCGCGCCGGTCTCGCGGCGCAAAAAGAAGCCATGGAAGGTACGCTCAAGAGCATGGAAGAGAGCACAAAGCGGAAAGCCATGGACGAATTCCTGGCCGATGTCCGGGTGGAAGAGCGGCATTACATCCGCGAACACAAGCTGCTGTTCATCACGCGTAAATGCCTGGTGCGCCAGGAGCGTATTTTCTTTCGCAATATTCCGCTATCGAGTTGGGTGGAAAACGAAATGCCGTTCGAGGAAGGCGCCGACACGGACAAACTAGCCCAGACGATGGCCGTTTTTTCTCCCGAGTTCCTGCTTGGTGGCGGCGACGGCCCACGGCAGAAGGTTTTGCGGAAATCGTAGTCAGCCGAGTTAGCCGCATCCTTGCAAAGAGGTATGGTCAAAAGAATATCCGGGCGTACAATTGGACTATAGCGAAAGCTCTACATGCTCGCCGCGCGCTTCGCGCTGGCGGCGCTGGCACTCGGGTCCGCGGGTTGGGCCGATACAGCCGGCAGTTTCACGGCGCCGTCCTATAACATCGCCAGCATCGTCAATTCCGCAACGAACGGCCCCGGCGCACTTGCGCCCAACACCATCGCGACCATCTACGGCACCAATCTCTCCTTCAATACGCGCGCGATTGCCAGCTCCGACCTGAGCGCTGGAGTCTTACCTCGGGTTCTCGGCGGGGTGCAGGTTTCCGTGGGCGGTATCCAGGCAAACCTTTACTTCGTCTCTCCGCATCAGATCAATTTTCTGATTCCGAGCATCCTGCGCCCCGGAAACGCGGTGGTTTACGTTGCACGCGAGGGTGTTGCCGGACCGCCTGTGACCATCATGCTGCTCGACGTTGCCCCAGGCCTATTCGAGCTGAATCCCGAAACCATAGTCTCGACGCACGCGGATGGTTCGGTAGTCACAAACGGTGCCCCGGCCACTGGCGGTGAGGTCGTGGTCCTGTACGCGGTTGGCCTGGGGCACACGCTGCCCGACTCTCTCCAGGGCCAGATCGCCGGGGGACCCTGGCCGATCGCGCACACCGATCTACGCGTCCTCGTCAGTGGGGAGGCAGTCGATCCCACGCGCATACTCTACGCCGGCGCGACACCCGGGTTCGCGGGTCTATATCAAATCAATGTCCGGCTGCCCGATCGATTGGCGCCCGATCCTGAAGTACGCATTGCACTGGAAGACCAAACGAGCAAAGCGGCCCTTAGAATACCGGCGCGTTGAAGCCGGCCGAAACTCCTGGGCCTCGAAGCGCGTTGATATTTATAGACCGACTACAATGTCAATAGGATCTTTCATGTACATTCGCTTGCCGCTGCTTGGAGTTCTGTTGACCGCCGGATGCCTGATGGCGCAACCCGCCGCCGCCGACGGGGCGTCCTATGTGATCGACAATGGCACGAAAATTCCCCTCAGCTTGATTAACAGTGTCAGCACGAAGCATTCAGCCGAGGGCGACCGCGTATATCTGGAGACGGTTTTCCCCATCATGTCGAGTGGCCGGATCGTTATTCCTCCGGGAAGTTACGTTTCGGGAACGGTGACGCAAATCAAGCGGCCGGGCCGCGTAAAAGGGCGAGGCGAATTGTATGTCCGGTTCGATTCTTTGACTCTCCCGAACGGCGTAACCCGCGATTTCCGCGCCCGCTTGGGAAGCATCGACAGCCGTGGTGGCGAAGAACTCGACCGCGCGGAGGGCAAGATTAAGAGTGAAGGCAACAAGAGCGGCGACGCGCGAACTATCGGCGAGGCGACGGCCGCTGGCGGCTCGATTGGCGTGATTGCCGGGAGCGCGGCGAAACATCTTGGCATGGGCGCGGGCATTGGCGCCGGTGCTGGCGCCGCCGCCGGGTTGATGGGCGTGCTTCTATCGCGCGGACCCGACGCGATCCTGGCGAAGGGCAGCACTATCGAGATGGTGCTCGACCGGCCCCTGACATTCGATTCCGCCGATATAAATTTTAATAGCGGCCTGCAGCCCGGACACTTCTCCGACGGCGCGGGCGGTCCCGTTCCGAGTAAAAAGTCCGCGGGAAATTATCCGCGCGGACGCTTCCCGCTTTAAGACCGCATGGAAGTTCATCGAGCGCCACGCTTCTGAAGAGTGTGGGATGCAGCGGTGATGGTCATGCTAATAACTGAGCCGGCGAGCGCCATCGCCATATCGTGCTGAGAATCGAATAGATCTTCGGTACCCGCATAACCAGGGTTCCGGTGCATCCCTATCCCGTAATATACTTCCGCGATTTCCCAAATGGCGGACGCCGCTAGGATAATCGCGACGGGCAACAGGTAAGACCATGGAGCGCGGCATCGAGCGATTCTGGGCAGGTTTTCGTAAACCGGATAGGAAACAAAAAGACCCACGCCAAGGTGGACCACCCGATCGTAAGGATTACGAACCACCCCCAAAACCGCGCCCAGCCTCTCACCTACGGGGCTGTGTTCATAACTGTAGTGCGAGCCGAACGTCGCCATTATGAGAAACATCGCCAGGAGCGCATACGAGAAATCTGAAAAGGACCACCAGCGGTAACTGACGGTCAAAATCACGAGCATTGCGATTATCGGGATATTCCCTTCCGACCACTCTATTCTGTCGCTAGGCGCGATTCCAGCCGCGATCGTAATCGCGAGAAATATCAGAATTAAAAGATGAAGCCGCCGGCGGGCAGAAAACGGCGGAGTCGACGCGTCCGGCATGGAGTACCGTGGCCTCGGCACGGCGTTAACGAGTATACTCCCTAAGGTCTCCATCACAAGAACGTTACGTGCATCTCTGTTGTCAAGGTCTCGTGGGGTCCAGTAGCTATTCGAGCCACCTGCGTATGCACGGCCCAACTGACAGAGCTGACGCCGGCTTCGAGAGACAATCTCGCGACGAGCTGCTCCAATGTCCCATCCTGCCGGCCAAGTCCTTTTAGCTGGGCTGTGTCTTTCAACTTGGGGGTGCCTTCGATATCCTCGCTACGGAGTGCTGTCAAAGTAAGGGGACTTCGCGACATCGCTTGGAGTAAAAAATCTCGAATGTGCGTCTCGCCATCGGGATGGCAAATCAGCTCGAATCCGTAGGTGACTTCCTGCTCCTCTCCAGCGGTCTGGGCCGGATAGAGACGATAGGGCAGCGGTCTAAGAACGATGTTTGTGCAGAGCACGGCGGCGATCAGAATTAGAGCGGGAAGAGGATTCCCCAATCCGGAGATGGCCCAATGGCGGCCGAGCACCAAATCGTCGCCGCCGTGTTCAATCCCCGTATCATTAGCGCGGCTCCCAATCGGATTACCTCAAGTAGCTCGGGCCGGACGAGTCCACTACGTTTTCGCGTTAGAATAGAAACTATTCATGCGATGGTTGTCCTTCCTCGCTTTCAACTTTCTTAGTCCTTTCCAGAGTCCGGCGCAAGCGCCCGTCGACTTCTCCAGCGACATCCAACCGCTCTTCCAAAAGCGCTGCATCCTCTGTCACGGGCCGAATATGCAAGCAAGCGGCCTTCGTCTCGATAGCCGCGCGGCCGCGCTTCGAGTGATTAAGCCTGGCGATAGTTCCGCGAGCCGAATCGTCGCGATGGTTTCGGGCGCCGGTCCGAAGGTGATGCCTCCTGTTGGCGACCGTCTCGAGCCTCGGCAGATCGCGCTTCTGAAAACGTGGATCGATCAGGGCGCGAAATGGCCCGAGGCAGCCGATGCGACGCACTGGTCTTTTCGCCCGATTCAACATCCAAACCCTCCCGCCGTGCGTGACGGCGCGTGGCCGGCGAATGCAATCGATCGTTTCGTTCTTGGCCGCCTTGAAAGCCAGCGCATCGCGCCATCCCCGGTGGCCGAACCGGCGGCACTGCTCCGTCGCGTGAGTCTCGATCTTACCGGCCTTCCGCCCACTCCCGAACAGGCCGCCGCATTCCTCGAAGACAAGCGTCCCGAGGCGTATGAGCGGGTTGTGAACCGCCTTCTCGATTCTCCCCACTATGGCGAGAAGTGGGCGCGTTACTGGCTCGACCTCGCGCATTATGCCGATAGCGACGGGTACGAGAAGGATTTGGTTCGCCCGTATGCGTGGCGCTACCGGCAGTGGGTTATCGACGCTCTGAATCGCGACATGCCGTTCGATGAATTCGCCATCGAACAAATCGCGGGGGACGAACTTCCTAATGCGACGACGGAACAGAAAGTAGCGACCGGTTTTTATCGGAACACGTTAACGAACCGCGAAGCCGGTGTCGATCGCGCTGAAACGCTTTTCGAACAACTGATCGATCGCACCGGAACGACCGGCACGGTCTGGCTAGGCCTGACCGTGCGCTGCGCTCAGTGCCACGATCATAAGTACGACCCCATCAAGCACCAGGATTTTTACCAGATCTTCGCGTACTTCAACGACGCGGAAGAGGCCGATATCGATGCGCCTGTTCCCGGCGAACTGGGCCCATATCTGCGGGCGCTTCCCGATTACGAGAAGAAACGTTCCGATCTCCTAGCCGAATACGACGTTCCGAAACTGCAGGCGGCGTGGGAAACCAACATCCGCAAAGCAATGGACGAACCCGGAAAAGTTCTCGATTGGGATTTCGCGGTAACCGGAATACGCGCCATGCTCGATCACGGCGAGAAGATCGTCAGGCTCGCTCCGGAACGGCGAACCAGCCGTCAACAGAAAGCGCTGACCGATTATTTCGTGCGCAACTACGGACCGGACATCACGAAGGATGCAGCCGTTTCGGCCAGACTGAAGGAGCTTCG
>JALYXS010000387.1 GCA_030946965.1 Acidobacteriota bacterium | reverse complement strand
TGTCTCCGATCTGCACGACATGTTTCGCGATCCCCAGGTTGCAGGCGTATTCGCGGTTCGGGGCGGCTACGGCGCGGCGCAACTGCTCGACCGCATCGATTACAACCTGATTCGCGAGAATCCCAAGATTTTCCTCGGTTATAGCGATATCACCGCGCTCCATCTCGCGATCGGGAAACGCACCGGCTTAATTACGTTTCATGGGCCCGTCGCGACCAGCCATCTGACTAAGTGGTCGCAAGATGCGCTTCGCAAAGCCATCTTCAGCACGCAACCGCTCGGCGACGTTGTCAATCCGCCCGAAGCGAATCCGTTGCGGCCGAGCCATACACTGCGAACCGTGCGGCCGGGGAAAGGGCGCGGCACGCTGGTGGGCGGCAACCTGACGCTGATCTCAACCACGTTGGGCACTCCGTTTGAAATCGAGACGCGCGGCCGCATTCTGCTGCTGGAAGATGTCGAAGAGGATGTCTATCGCATCGACCGCATGTTGACGCACCTGCGGTTGGCGGGGAAGCTCGATGGCGTCGCCGGAATCGTTTTCGGCGAGTGCAAGAACTGTCCGCCCGAGGGACACGCTTCCGCGTACTCGCTGGGCGAAGTTATCGACTACCTTCTTGGACCGCTCAACGTTCCGGTGCTGTCTGGCCTGAGCTTCGGCCACACCGAAGATCAAGTCACGCTCCCGCTTGGCGCGATGGCGTCGCTCGATGCTGGGGCGCGGCAACTGCTGGTCGAAGAACCGGGCGTTATAATGGCTGCCTGATGCTGAAAGCCTCGGTTCGAGTACCCGCTTCCAGCGCCAATTTAGGTCCCGGATTCGATGCTTTGGGCCTCGCTTTGGAACTGTATCTCGAATGCGATTTCGAGAGCACCGGCGAACTTCGGATAGAGGTTGAGGGACGGGACGCAGCTTGCATTCCGACAGGCGCGGACAACCTGATCTGGCAGACGGCGCTCACGATCGCGGCGCGGGCCGGACGGGAGCTTCCGCCAATTCTCCTGCGAATTCGGAACGATATTCCTCTGGGAAAGGGGCTTGGGTCGAGCGCGGCGGCGTTAACTGCCGGCGTGGTGATTGCCGATCGGTTACTCGGATTCGGTTGGTCCCGGGACCGCATTCTCGACGAAGCCGCGCGCCTCGAAGGCCATCCCGACAACGTCGCCGCATGCGTTTTGGGATCGATTGTCGCGAGCGCTATCGATTCGAGCGGCGCCGCGCGGACCGTGCGCCTCGACTGGCCCGCGAACTTCGGAGTGGCGATAGTGGTACCCAATTTCACGCTGCCGACTTCGAAAGCGCGCGCCGTGTTGCCAGAGTGTTATCCGAAGGCCGATGCGATCTTCAATATTCAGTGCGCCACGCTGCTGATTGCCGCGCTCGCGACGGGAACCGCAGCCGCGTTTCCCGCCGCGTTGGACGACAGGATGCATCAGTCGTATCGGGCTAGCCTGGTGCCCGGCCTGGCCGAAATCTTGAAATTGCGAGCTCCCGGATTGCTGGGTTGCGCTCTAAGCGGAGCGGGGCCTTCCGTTTTGGTGTTTTACGAGCGGGGTTCCGAGGACGTTTGCGATCTGGTACGGCAGATATTCGCCGCGCGGGACTGTTGCGCCGAAATTTTCTTCACGCGCGTGGCCGCTAGCGGCTATGAATTGAAGTTCGATGGGGCTGATGCCTAGTGGAGCCTTTCGATAAAATCTATGCGGCTGAACGGTCAACGTGGCGCATGCACTCATGCGTGCGCCACGTTGCTCCGCGCGAATGCCGATTGAAGATTCGCGAACCGCGGACTTTACTGAAACGCTATACCAGCTTATGAAATCGCGCGAATTGCTCACTAGCTTAGGCCTGCCGGGCGGCGATCCCGCCGAAGCGCCTTCATCCCCGCATCGCTTCTCCGATGGCGGCCAATATCGCATCGAGATCCCCAGCACCGAAGGCCCGCGCGTGCTCGGCGCCGTCCTACAGGAGGCCGCCGCGCGGAACGTGCCGCTGCACCGCGTCAGCCAGGGAAGCGGGATCATGCTCATGACCGATGCCGAGATCTCGGAAATGCTGGAAATGGGGCGCGGGGCCGGCATCGAGGTAAACCTGTTCATCGGCCCGCGAGCCACATTCGACATTGGCGCACAAGTCTACTCGCCGGCGGGGAAATCTTTGGGTTTGAGCCTGCGCGGCGCGGACCAGCTCGCATTCGCTCTCGAAGACCTGCGCCGCGCCGTCGATCTCGGGCTGAAGAGCGTTCTAGTTTCCGATCTCGGGCTGCTTCAGGTAATTGGAAAGCTGAAGGCTTCGGCACACTTTCCCGCCGAGCTGATCGTCAAGACGTCAGTAATGATGGCTCCTTGCAATCCGGCTTCGGCGCGGCTTCTGGAAGACTTGGGCGCGACCACTATCAACGTGCCGTCCGACTTGACCATCCCGCAGATTGCCGCCATTCGGGCGGCGATCCAGGCGCCAATCGATTTCTATGTGGAAGCGCCCGATAATATTGGCGGATTCCTGCGCTACTACGAGATCCCGGAGCTGATCCGCGTGGCGGCGCCCATTTATCTGAAATTTGGCCTGCGCAACGCGCCCGATGTTTATCCGAGCGGCACGCACCTTGAAAACACGGTGATTGCACTTTCAAGAGAACGGGTACGGCGCGCTTCCATGGGGATGGAAACAATCGCCCGCTATTGCCCGGAAGCGATCATGTCGCCAAAGGGTTTGGCGCCTTCGATCGAGAAGCGCGCGCGAAGGTTCTAGGAGTCGGCCGTCATCATGCGGGGCTTCCAGCAGGCCGCGACATCGGGCTTCAGTTCGCGCATAAGACAGTCGATCATCAGCACGGCAGGATCGAGTAAATGCTTCGGCGTGAAACACCGGCGGGACCATTTCGTTCCGCAATCGAACTGGACCGCCAGGCCGTGCGCCGCATCCTGAACGGTGCATTTGTAAACCTTGCCTTTCAGCTCGGCGCGGCGGACGCCGATGCTGAGCGGAGTTGCCTCGGGAATCGGGTGATCCACCTGCAGCCAGGCTTCGGAAGGCGAAATCGCTTCGAGATCGCCAACACTCTCCCGGTCGATACCGGAGACATCCTTCCATTTCAGTACAACCAACTCCGAGCAGAGCACGCGCGCTCCTGTATCGTCTCGTTTCATGTATACCTCCCGTCCACTAGGGATTCCACTAAGGAGTAAATCGGCCACGCGGCACGAAAAGATTAGGACTATTTTATCCGGCGTCGCTTACGGTTGCCCGGCGTTCCAGCTTGCCCCAACCCACCAGCCGTCCCCGCATCGCAAAAAGAAGCGATTTCGCAAGCACATAGTACATCAACTGGCGGTAGTAGATTCGCTGGAAAAAGAGCAGGGCGAGGTCCCAAGGTGCAATGCCTTCAAGCGAATACGCCAGCACGCCCGTCAGCAGTTCGAGGACAAAAAACGCGAGATAGTAGCTGAGAATCACCTTCCAGTTGCCCGCGAACAGCCCGATAAACATGCAGACCTCGGCGAACGGGGAGAGCGCCGAGAGCAGCACCTGAAACAGCCAAATGCTCGGCAGGGCCACGAATCCAAGCGTGCCGTAACGCGGCATGAACATGGCGTCGCGATGCTTCCAAGCGGCTTGCAGCGTGCCGAACGCCCAGCGGAAGCGCTGTTTCGCGAGGCCGCGCGTATCTTCAGGCGCTTCCGTGTAGGCGATCGCGTCCTGCTCGTAGCGGATGGTGTAACCCATGCGCCGAATCGCGATGGTCAGGTCCGCGTCTTCGGCAAGCGTATCGTGCCCGAAGCTGCCGGCCTCCAGAATTAACTGTTTCCGCCACGCCCCCACGGCCCCCGGAACCACGGTAATCGCGTTGAGCAGGTCGAGCGCGCGACGGTCCAGATTGAATCCATAGATGTATTCAATCGATTGGAAGCGTGTCAAAAGGTTGAACTTGTTTCCTACGCGCGCGTTTCCGGATACCGCGCCAATCTTGGGATCGTCGAAATGCCGGGCCAGTTTCTCGATGGTGCCCGCGCGAAAGAGCGTGTCGGCATCGAGCGCGATCAGAATTTCGTTGCGTGAATTGGCGATGGCGCGATTCAATGCGGAGGATTTTCCGCCGTTCGGCTGGCTAAAGATACGAACGCGCGGCTCGTTCGAAAAGCTCGACTTTAGAACTTCGAGCGTTCTATCGGCCGACCCGTCGTCCACCACGATGACTTCCAGAGCGTCATAGCCGTTTTTCAAGATCGATTCGACGGTGCGGACGATAACCTTCTCTTCATTGTACGCCGCGATGATTACCGAGACGGGCGGGTGAAATGCGGCATCGAACCGCAGCTTTCCTTCACGCCGTTTTTGAATGACGGCGAGAATTCCGAAAATCAGCGACCGCAGCAGCGTGAGGTAAATCGCGATCAGAAAGAGCACGCCGAGCGCCTGCATCACATTGCTCTTCAAATCGAAAGCGCGCCCTTCTATGCGCGCCCACCGCATTTCGTCGCGCGAAGGAACCGGCATCACTTGCGCTTCACTCTTCCCAATTACATCGCCAACCCGCCCGAAGCGGTAGCCTTGCGATTGGAAATAATCGATGATGCGCGGCAGCGCGGCGACCGTCGCCGAGCGATCTCCGCCGGCGTCGTGCAACAGAATAATGTGGCCGTTGTCTTTCTCATTCTCAACTTCTTCAAGAATGCCGTTCGCGGTCGCTCCGGGCTGCCAATCGCGGGGATCGATGGTTTCCCCGATGGTGACGTAATTAAGCTTCTGGGCACGCAATAGAGGCACGAGTTCCTCGGGAGTCTGCGGCTCGCTATCGGCGTTGTAAGGGGGGCGAAACATGATCGTGGAGACCCCGATCGCGTTTTCCAAAATTCGCTGCGTGGCCGTAAGTTCCAACTCGGTTCGTTTGGCGGACGTCTCGGCGATATTAGGATGCGAGTACGTGTGGTTTCCAATCTGATTACCTTCCTGATACTCACGCCGGATCAACCCGATATTCGATTCCGCATTGACACCGACCACAAAGAACGTCGCGGGCACTTTCTTCTGTTTCAAAATGTCGAGGATGCGAGGCGTATACTTCGGGTCCGGTCCATCGTCGAAAGTGAGGCAGATGAACTTATCCTTGCTTTCTCCGCTATGATCGACAACGTAGTAAGTCGGATACTCTTGGTACTTCTCACTTACATCGTCATCCGCCGTCTTCTGTTCGGAAACCGACCGCCGCCCATCTACCGGGCTGTGCGAAACGCGGATGATCTCCCCTAGTCCGTAATGATTAACCACTTTGGTGGCGGTGAGGTGGAACAGATCCGCGGTGTGGAAGACAGGTTCCGGCCACGCGCCCGGCTTCAACACTTTCCAGAGATCCGGATCTTCAGCCCCGAGCCGCCATAAGCCGACACCGCGAAATCCCGCGTCGTTAACCGCCTGAACCTGGTTGAGCGCGGTTACCGCATCGAGAAACCACACCTCATGCTGATCTTTTCCGTTGCGATAACGCAGCACGGGGTTCCCGGTCTGGTCGTCCCATTGGATGGGGACGCTGTTGGTCTTGGCCGCCACCATCACGTCGCTGAACGCGACTTCCGCGCCACCGGTCGATCCGATGATCCAGTCGTAACCGTAGTTGGCGAACCCGACAACGGTCTTCTCCGGCGGAACGAGTTTGGCCAGACGGTCGAGTTCGCTTTCGAACCACTGCTCGGAGGCGACCGGACCCGGCGTGCCGGACTGATAATGCTCGTCATAGACCATCGGCACAATGTAGTCGTTGATGGCGGCAAGACGTTTCAGATCGTAAGCTTCATCCTCGACTGGAACGCTTTCGGTAATTAGAAATCCGGCCGGCTTAAGTTTTGCGGCGACCGCCGTCATGAACTGGATCAGCGGCTCGCGATCTTTCTTGACAAGCCCTTCAAAATCGATGTTTACGCCCGCGAACTTATGTTCCACCAAATTGTTGTAGATGTTCTGAATCAAGTCGGCGCGCCGCGAGGGATCGTTTAAGATGACGCGGACATCGGCCGGCCGCCAAGTGTCGGCGTCGCGCGCGTT
>JALYXS010000375.1 GCA_030946965.1 Acidobacteriota bacterium | reverse complement strand
GGCGCCGCGCGCCAGTTGCTTGAATCCGCGGAGGCTTTCAAACAGACAAAGATCAACGAATCCACGGGCGACGCGGCGCGATTTACTCAAGTCGCCGCCGAATATGCCAAAGCTCCGCAAGTCACCGGCGAACGGTATTACGTCGAAACAATGGAGCAGATTTTGCCCAAGATACGCAAGATGATTGTCGATCCCGGCGGAAATCTCGATCTCACGTTCATTCGCCGGGGAGAAGCGGCGGCCACTCAGAAGAGATGACGCGGGATCGCAAGGCAAAAGCGCTGACACTTGCCATTCTGCTAGGCGCGTTCGGGATCGTACTCGGTCAAAAGATTGGCTGGCGCATGCCGGACATCAAGGCATCGGATCTCGCCCCGAAGTCACGGGCCAAGGCCGAAGCCACGCCGCAGGATGCGATTTACTCGATGCTCGATGCCGCGCGCGCGGGAGACACGAAAGCGTACATGCGAAGTTACACCGGCCAGATGGAGACTTCGCTGCGGCAGGCTGTATCCGAATCGACGGAGGCCGGATTTGCGAAGTATTTGAAGGATACTAACGCGGAGATCAAAGGGGTGGCGATTTCCGAGCCACAGCCCTTGACCGATCGCGAGACGAAGGTACGCGTCGAGTACGTTTACAAGGACCGCAACGAGGCGCAGACTATGTATCTGGAAAAACAGGCTGAGGGGTGGAAGATCGCGCGCGTGGACGGCGCGGAACGCGTGAAGACACTAGTGCCGTACGGAACGCCCGTGCAGTAAATGGCATTGTGGCGCGGGCGGTTATCTGCGCTGCCATACGATCCACGCAAACGCCCCTAAAATTAACAGCGGCGGAATCAGCAGCACAACGATTCCATGGTTCAAAACCGCCGCGCGCCCCGCTTGTTGCGCCGCCGCGGTGCGATTGCACATAACACATTGCGCGAGTATCAGGAATTGCATCATAGGCCCTGCAAATCCGCCGCGCTGAGGTAAAGTGTCGGAAACAGGATCAGCCACATCACATTCACAAAATGAACATAGAGCGCGCAAGCTCCCACATCGTGTTTGCGGATGCGGGTCGAGACAATCGTCAAGTAAACTATTCCCGCGACGACGTGCAGAACGTGGAATCCGCTCAACATGTAAAACGACGCCCCAAAAACCGGCACGTTCCATGGATTCGACCGTAGCGTCACGCCCTCTTCGACGATCAATCGCACCCATTCGACGGCTTCGACGAAAAGGAATGAGAGCCACGTCACAACCGCTGCCGCTAAACAGCGTACGGTAACAACTGGGTCGGCCTGGCGCGCGGCCACGGCCGCCAAAAAGCTTCCCGCCAGCAAGAACATCGTCATGGCAACCGCCATCAATCCCGACGGGAAATGAAATGCCGTGGGCCACACGGGCGTGAGGTGGCGAAGATAAATGTAAGCCGCGTAAAAAGAGGCAAACATCACGGCATCCGCGCAGATGAAAATCAGCATCGCCTGCTGCGTGCGCGTTTTCATCCCCAAAACAGGAAAATCGCCATTAAGCCCAGCCAGAGAACGTCCAGAAAATGCCAGAAATACGTGCTGACCTCAACCGCCGTGCGCTTGGCCGGCCCTAGCCGGTACCGCAACGCCTGAACGCCGACGTAGATCAACGCCGCGAGTCCTCCCACGGCGTGCGCGGCGTGCGCCCAGGTCAGGACGTAGAAGAACGAGCTGCTCGGATTGCCGGCTAGATACACGCCCTCAAAATTCAGTTGCCGCCATGCGACGATTTGGCCCGCCAAAAATCCCGCCCCAAGCAAAGTGCCGAGCGGCCAAAGATAATTGAACGCGCGCCGTCTCCCGCTTTTCAGCGACCGCCGGGCGAGATCGAGCGCCACGCTGCTCGCCAGCAACACGACGGTGTTGGTCCAGAGAACCGGCGGAAACGGAAATTTGGTCCAGTCGTTCGATAGCCCGCGCCGCACCACTAGAGCGCTGAACAGCGAGGCGAACGTCATAACGCTCGCCGCCATTAACACGAACAGCCCCGTAAGCGAAGCCTTTCGGGAACCGCCGCGGTCGCCCGAATTCTCTCCTCCGCCTTCTCCGCCAAAATCGGTAGGCGTTACCGGCGGGCCACCTTGGTTTGAAACACTGGTGCGCGTCATTCCGTATCCTGCATCGGGTAATCCTGCATCGGGTAATCCTGCGGCGCTCCCGGAACGCTGTACTCATATGGGCCGCGATACACCATCGCGGGTGGCGCGGCGGACCATTCGAGAGTCGCCGCTTCCCAGGGGTTCACCGGCGCGACCGGGCCTTTCCTCATGCTCCAGAATAGATTGAAAAGAAACAGGAGTTGAGCCGACGCCGTGAAGTAGGCGGCGTACGTCATCCAGCGATGCAGCGGCATTAGATCCGCGAGGAATTGAAACGTGGTGAAATCGGCGTAACGGCGCGGGTTGCCGGCGAACCCCACAAAGTGCATCGGCAGAAATATTGCGTATACGCCGATGAAGGTCAAGTAGAAGTGCAGTTTGCCAAGCTTCTCATTCATCATGCGTCCGAACATTTTCGGAAACCAAAAGAAGGTGGCGGCGAAGATGCCGAACACCGCCGCCACGCCCATGATGATGTGGAAGTGCGCGACCACGAAATACGTGTCGTGAAAATACTGATCGAGCGCGGGTTGCCCTAGAAACATCCCGCTAAGGCCCCCGGTCACGAACACCGAAACGAACCCGAGCGCAAATAGCATGGACGTCGTGAGCCGCAAATTTCCGCCCCATGCCGTGGCGATCCAATTGAAGGTCTTAATCGCCGATGGCACGCCGATGACCATGGTCAGAAGCGAGAACGCGAGTCCGGAATAGGGGTTCAAGCCGCTGATGAACATGTGATGCCCCCAGACCAGCAGACCGAGAAACCCGATCGCGAACATGGCGATCACCATTGCCGTATACCCGAAGACAGGCTTTCGTGAAAACGTGGAAAGCACATGCGATACGAGTCCCATGCCCGGCAGAATTGCGATGTAAACCTCCGGATGCCCGAAGAACCAGAATAGGTGCTGCCATAGCAGCGGCGAACCACCGCCGTTCGGCAAGATTCGATCGCCGACCACCAATCCCGCGGGCAGGAAAAAACTGGTTCCCGCAACGCGGTCGAGCAGCAGCAGAATGGAACCGGACAACAGCACCGGGAACGCGATCAGACTAAGCATGGCCGTAACCAGCCAACTCCAGCAGGTCAGCGGCATGCGCATCAGCAACATGCCCGGGGCGCGAAGCTCCAGAACCGTGGCGATGAAGTTGATCGATCCCATGAGCGACGCGATGCAAAATACGCCCATGCTGATGAACCAGAGAGTCTGCCCGAGACCTTCCCCCGGACCGGAAATAGCGCCCACGGCGCTGAGCGGCGGGTACGCCGTCCAACCTGACAGCGGACTCCCCCCAGCCGCGTGCGATGCCGCCGTAAGGAAGCCGAAAGAAACCAGAGTTGTCCAAAACGAAAGCATGTTCAACAGCGGAAACGCCATTTCGCTTGCCCCAATTTGGCTCGGCAGAATGCAGTTGCCGAACGCGTTTTGCGGCGCGGTTGTCAGGACGAAGAAGATCATGATCGTGCCGTGCATCGTCATAATCGCCAGATAATGTTCGGGAGCGAGTACGCCTATCCCAGGCAAAACCGCGTCGGGGTGGACGAGGTGGAAGCGCATCACCAGAGACAAAATTATGCCCGACAACCCGGCGAGAAGAGAAAGGAAGAAATACTGCTTCCCGATCACGCGATGATCGCGGCTGAAAAGACGCGGCCGGGCGGGCTCTACTTGCGTGCGTGCGTCCGTTTCCATCGATCGAATTCGCCCTGGGGCATGACTTCCATGGTGGCGCGCATCTGGCTGTGCCCTAGGCCACAAAGCTCGGAGCACGCGATTTCATAGGTCCCGGTCTTCTCCGCGCGGAAGCGGTATGGGATCTCCATTCCGGGCACGACGTCTTGTTTCAAGCGCAACTCGCGCACGAAAAAATCGTGAATGACGTCGCGCGAGTGCAGAATGAGCGAGACTTCTTTTCCAACGGGAATTTTCAGGGACGCGCTGAGAATATCGTCTTGGCCCGCGGGGTCCCGCTCATCGAGACCGAATGGATTCTGCCCAGCGTCGTTGATCAGGTGAATATCCGTGCGGCCGAATTTGCCATCCGGACCGGGATACCGGAAGCTCCAGGCAAACTGGTGCGCGTAGACCTCGATGATCTCGGCATCGCGCCGTGGAGTAGTGAAGTGGACTCCAGCCCAAATTCGCGTTCCGCTCAAGCCGAGTCCGGCGAATAGCGCGACCGCGGCGCTCGTCCAATACAACTCCACGCGCCTGCTCCCATGGGTGTGCAGCGGCGG
>JALYXS010000374.1 GCA_030946965.1 Acidobacteriota bacterium | reverse complement strand
TTCACGTCAATGCCACAGTTGGCGGTGATCGTAATCGACCCGCTTGCGGACAGCGCGACACTTGCGCTCGGATCAGATCCAACGCATAGACGCAACTGGGCGAGCTTACTAACCCGGCGGCGCTCCGGGCGTTCACGGGTACTCCGTTAAAGCCGAACAACTGCATGAAAAAGGTGGGTTGAGTCTGGGCGATGATTACTTCCAAATAATGTGAATCGCCCACATGCGGGCCGGTTCCCGGCGGGTTATTCACCGCGACGGAGATTCCGCCCGTCGAATCGGTGAAACCGTTCGAAGCGGTATCCGCGCGAGCGGCGGTTACTAGCTATGCGGCGGGGACGACCCGCGCCTCAATTCCTCAGCCCCGCCTCGTGCTCCGCTATCCGCGGCGGCTTGCATTCGGCGCTTCTGTTGGAAAAGAATACCCGGCATCGAAGGCGAGTCCTAGAAATCCCAATAGGGGCACAATCATTACCGCGCCGATCAGCAGAACCTGCCCCGTTTCCCCGGAAGCCTTGCGGCGAGATGTGGCGCACGCACTCGTGCGTGCCGTGTCGAGACTCATCTCGACACTTGTTCGGGCGCCAATTTTCGAAAACCCTGCGTCCCCCATGAGTGGGGACGCGGCACGCAGGAGTGCGCGCGCCACAAGGTCCACCGCCATTTCCATTCACGAGATTCGGCGGGATTACGGGCGGACTTTATAGCCGGTCACTTCAAAATCGGCTTGAGGTAACGAAAAACCGTCGCGGCGACGCGCTCATTGCCCTCCGCCGTGGGGTGAATCCCATCCGCTTGCATGTAGCGGGTCACGCCACCCACGCCTTCGAGCAAGAATGGAATCGACACGAGCTTATATTTCTTCGCCAGACCGGCGTAGATGCGCTCGAATGAGTGAATGTAGTCCGCCCCGTAGTTGCGCGGCAGCGTCATGCCGGCCAGTACCACTTGCGCTCCCGATTTCCGCAGCCCGACGACCATCCGCTCCAGGTTGACGCGCGTGCTCTCGACCGGGAGTCCGCGCAATCCGTCGTTTCCGCCCAGCTCGAGGATCACGATGGCAGCTTTAAGCTGGACGACATCGTTCAACCGCTCGAGTCCATCCGTTGTCGTGTCGCCGCTGACGCCCGCGTTGATTACGCGATAGCGCAGCCCTGCCCTATCCAGATCCTTCTGCAGAAAATCGGGAAAACTCTGGCCGGCATCGGCGCCGAAACCCGCGGAAAGACTATCGCCGAACGCGATGATTGCCGGCCGGTTATCGGCGGTGGTAGCGCGCTCCGGCGCCATGTGGGCCTGCACTGGCGCCGCCGTTTGAGCCGTCTGCCGCGGCGATCCGCAATTTACTAACAGCAGACAGACGGAAACACACGTCATTCGAACCGGGAAGTTTCGCACCTGATGCCATAATAATAAACACCCGAGGACCTTCCCCATCGACCGCGCTATCGTCGCCGTTTCCCAACTCACTAAAATCATCGCGACCGGCGCTCACCGCGTTGAAATTTTGCGAGGTATCGACCTCGAAATTCCTCGCGGGCAGTTCGTGGCGATCATGGGACCCTCGGGCAGCGGCAAAAGCACGTTGCTGGGACTGCTGGCGGGCTTGGACACCGCTACCAGCGGACGCATTGTGCTCGATGGCCAAGACATCACCTCGCTGGAGGAGGATCGCCTGGCCTTGGTTCGAGGCCGCAAAATCGGCTTCGTATTCCAGTCCTACCATTTGATCCCGACGTTAACGGCCGAAGAAAATGTGCTGTTACCGGCGGAATTGCTGGGAATCGATTCCGGCATTGCTTCCCGAGCGCGGGAACTGATCGACCGCGTTGGACTATCCAACCGGCGCGATCATTATCCCGTGCAACTCTCGGGCGGCGAGCAGCAGCGCGTCGCACTGGCCCGTGCCTTTATGCTGAAACCGCCGATATTGATGGCCGATGAGCCGACCGGCAATCTGGATAGCCAGAACGGCCGCCACATACTCGAACTATTACTGGATCTGAAAACGCGCGAGAAGACCACGTTAGTGCTTGTGACGCACGATCCGGAACTGGCGAATCATGCCGACCGCGTGATCACCCTGCGGGACGGACTAATCGTGGCCGACGATCTTCAAACAGCCCAGGCTTGGCGGCTTTCTCTAATAACCTAATCCCATGCGCTTCGTGGATTTGGGCGTCATCCTCGCGTACTTGATCGGAGTCACCTGGTTCGGCGCGCGGTTCCGCCATGGGCAGAAAAACCTGAAAGATTATTTCCTGGGCGGCCGCAGCGCGCCCTGGTGGGCCATCAGCCTGTCTATTGTCTCCGCCGAAACCAGTACTTTAACGATAGTCGGCACCCCTGGCCTTTCTTTCGGCGGAAACTTTGGATTCCTGCAGATCGTTTTCGGATACCTCCTTGCCAGAGTTGTAATATCTCTGGTCTTCTTGCCGCAATACTTCCGCGGCCAGATGTATACGGCTTACGAACTGATGCAGCGCCGGTTCGGCAGCCGCATTCGCAAATTGACGGCAGCCACTTTCCTGATTACCCGCTCCCTCGCCGAAGGCGTTCGCGTCTTCGCTGTCTCCATCGTCATTTCGATCATCCTCGGGACCGGAGAAACGGCCTCCATTATTCTGATCGTCTGTCTCACGTTGTTCTATACCTTTGAAGGCGGAATGACCGCCGTGATCTGGACGGACGTGGTTCAAATGATCATGTACGTACTCGGCGCGGGTCTGAGTTTCTGGATCATCCTGGCCAAAATTCCCGGTGGTTGGCCGCACGTGCTCCAGGTGGCGGGCGCGGCCGGCAAGTTTCAAGTGTTCAACTTCCACTTTTCATGGACCCAGCCATACACCTTCTGGGCGGGAATCCTGGGCGGCTGCTTTCTCACTACTGCGAGTCACGGAACGGACCAACTCATTGTTCAACGGCTCCTGAGCGCTCAAACCGAAAACCAAAGCCGGGCGGCGCTGTTCGCCAGTTGGGTGGTCGTTTTCCTGCAATTCTCGCTCTTTCTGGCCATCGGCGTCCTGCTATTCGTTCACTATGGGGACGCCGGGCTAGACCCGCCGAAGCCGCTTGACCGGCTCTATCCGCAATTTATTTGGGACAATCTACCGGTGGGCATCGCGGGCTTAGTCACGGCCGCGATACTAGCCGCCGCCATGGCAAACCTGAGCGCGGCCCTGAACTCGCTCGCCACTACCACGGTGGTCGATTTTTATCGGCCGGTCGCGGGCAAGCTGGCAGGAAAATTGGACGACCTGCGAATGCTTCGCTTGGCGCGCGGCGCGACGGTCCTATGGGGCGTGGTGCTGGTGATTATCGGAACGATCGCGAGCCACTGGGGCTCCGTGCTGGAATCGGGTCTCTCGATCGCCTCGGTCACGCTCGGGATGCTGCTAGGGGTATTCCTCTTAGGGGTGCTGACGACACGCGTGGGCGAGAAGGCCGCAATGGCTGGAGTCGTCGCCGGCCTCGCCGCGATTCTTTACGTGAAACTCGAAACCCGTATCGCGTTCACCTGGTGGGTGATGATTGGCAGCATGGTAACTTTTTGCGTGGGTTATCTTTGTTCATTCGTGGTTCCTTCGAGTTCAAAGGAGATTCTTGCCCGAACTAAGGCGTGAGCTAGGTCTCTGGAGCGCGGTTGCCATCGTGGTTGGCACCGTCATCGGGAGCGGCATTTTCCTGGTGCCCCGCACCATGGTGCAGAATGTCGGGACGCCGCGTTGGGTGTTTGCCGTCTGGGTCGTGGGCGGGGTTCTTTCGCTCGCGGGCGCTCTGAGCTACGCGGAATTGGCTGCGGCTATGCCCGAAGCTGGCGGGGAATATGTCTATTTAACCGAGGCTTACGGACCAGTTTGGGGATTTTTGTACGGCTGGACTCAAATGTGGGTCGCCAAGAGCGGTTCAATCGCGACACTCGCCACCGGGTTTTTCTATTATCTGGCGAATTTCTGGCCCGAACTCGAAAAAGTCTTTTATCGCGTCCCGCTGCCTTTAGGCGAAGGCGGCGCGCCGCTCGAGATCCGCTATGGGCAGTTCCTGGCCATGGTGCTGATTCTGATTCTTGCTGCCATCAACTACGTAGGCGTTAAGGTCGGCGGCAACGTACAGATCTTTGTAACCGTGCTAAAAGTGGCGCTGATCCTGTTTGTTATCTTCGCCGGGCTAGCGTTGGCGCATCCGGAGGCAGTCCCGGCCGCGGGTGTTGCCTCCCCCCTAGTGCCAATAACCGCCGCCGGATTTTTCGCGGCGCTCGTGGCAGCGCTCTGGGCCTACGACGGCTGGAATAACGTCGCAATGGTGGCCTCCGAAGTCAAAGATCCCAAGCGCAATCTCCCGTTAGCGCTCATCTGGGGCACTCTCGCCGTGATCGCCATTTATATTCTGGCGAATTTCGCCTATTTCCACGTATTGACTGCCTCCGAAGTGGCCGGCAGTAATCGAGTCGCGGCGGAAATGATGCGCCGCATTCTTGGCGCTCCCGGCGCCAACGCCGTTTCCGTCGCCGCCATGATTTCTATCTTCGCGGCCCTGAACGGCTCGATCCTCTCGGGGGCTAGAGTTCCTTACGCAATGGCGCGCGACCGGCTGTTCTTCCCCTCAATGGCGCGCGTGAATCCGCAATTTCACACGCCTGGAGTGGCGATCCTCGGATTAAGCGCTTGGGCCGCCCTGCTGGTGCTCTCAGGCCGGTACGATCAACTATTTACTTACGTGATTTTCGCCAGTTGGATGCTTTATGGAATGTCTACGGCGGCCGTTTTGGTTTTGCGCCGCAAACGCCCTGACATGGCTCGACCTTACCGAACATTAGGTTATCCCCTGGTGCCGATTTTGTTCGTTTTGGCCGCTCTTTTGCTGGAGGTTTTCACGATGGTGCATTCGCCGCGAGAGTCGTTTGCGGGAATTGCATTAATTCTATTGGGTTTACCGTTTTATTTCTACTGGAAGAAGCGGAAATTCCCGGTTTAAGGCCGGTTAATTGGCGGGCCGTAACCTCCGATACTAGTACTTTTTCAAACTCCATGTTCTGAATTCAGAACAAATTGATTGCTATACCCGAAAATCTGGTTTATAAAGAGGCTAGAGCATCGTCGCTGCTGCTCACATTGTTCTACATGCAGAACAAAAATGACATTAATTCGTTTACCGGGAGCATGAAATGGACGTAAGTAAAATTCTAGCCGAACTCCGACAGGAACGGGAACAATTGGAAGAAGCAATTATAAGTTTAGAACGGTTGGCGCGCGGGCGTGGCCGTCGGCGCGGCAGACCGCCCTCATGGATGTCCGTTACCAAAAAACTAGGTCGTCCGCCCGGCAGCAAGAACAAGCCGGAGGTTTCGAAAGGCGCTACTACGAAGTTCGCCTCCGCTTGAATTCAAAAGTTGAGCCGGAAGCCTAACTGCATCAGCCGTGGGTCGAGCGCGGCTGTTCGTGCCAGATTGGGCGCCGTCAGCACAAACCCCCGCGCATCCACGCTCGCCGTAGTATTCAGTCCAGTGAAATTGGAATGGTTCAGCAAATTCGTGAACTCCCCGATGAACTCCCCCTTAACGCGCTCCCGGATCGGGAATAGCCGCGAATATCTCAAGTTCAACTCATAGATATTGGGGCCGCGAACCGTGTTTCGCCCCACGAACAGCGGCCTTTGCAGCGACGCCGGGACGCTCTGGTCGCCATTCAAATTACGGTTGCCGCCGATATTGAAAACGTCTCCGTTAAGGGCCTGCATGATAAACGACAGGTTGTTGTCGTTCACCAGCCAGTGCAACGGCCGCGAGCCGATCGAGAACCGCGGATTCAAAACTCCGCTCGCGGTGAATGCGTGCCGCCTGTCCGTGATCGAGTTCCCGCGGTCGCGCCGCCGGTTCGTAAGATCCGATGGCAACAATGCCGAGCTGTCGATTACATTCTGTTCCGGCGCGTCGTCGATGGCGTGCGACCAAGTATAAGTCGCGAAGAATTGGTATCCGCGGGCAAACCGCCGGTTTATTGTCACATTCAAACCGTCATAATTCGAATTTCCAACCGATTCCGCGACTAACACATTGTTGAATTGCGGATATACTCGCCCGGAGCCGAATTGCGGCCTGCCGACGCCGAGAAACAAACCCGACGGTATCAGGTTCAAATTCCGATAGACGGGCAGGTGCGTGCCCTTCGTGTACAAATAGGTCGCGCTGATCCCGAGATTGGCCGTGATCTCCCGCGTAACCTGAAAATTGGCGTTACTGGAATAGAAGCTACGGAAGTCCGCTGCCACGCTGGTAATATCCTGCACCGGAAGGTTGAACCCGGAGGGCGGCGACGCCAGCACCGCCGGGAACTGAGGCGAGAACGACGCCTTCCCATCGATACTCAAGGCAAAAAACTGAGGATTACCATTGTTCAGTAGGGCGCGCCGGTAAAGATCGGTCTGGGGTGGATCGTAGAAGATTCCGCCGTTCAACCGGAACACGGTCTTCTGATCCTGGCCCGGCGAGTATGCGATCCCGGCCCGTGGCGAGAAGTTCTTCTTACTTACATGAAAGTTCCGGGAAGCGGCGAATGCCGAAGACTTGTCCGCGCTGGGCGGGTCGTAAAGATCGTAACGAACGCCATAGTTCAAAGTTATATTCGGACGCGCTTTCCAGTTATCCTGCGCATACGCGCTGGTGAACAGAGAGTTGTATTTAACCAGGGGATTGCCGAACAATTGCGTATAGTTCGTGTAGATCGACGGGATCGCGCCACTCTTGGCCCCCAGATAATCCGCTACGCTCGCAAACGTGTACTTGGCATACAAAGGAATCGTGTTGTCGTCGCGAATGGCGCGCACGTCCACGCCAGCCTTGAAACTATGCGTCCCGCGATTGTAACTGAAATTATCGGAAACTTCGGGCGTGATCTCGATAAAACGCACTCCGATCTGATCCGACCCGCCGAAGTTCGCGACCCCGGAGATAGACAGCACGGGTTGCGGTCCCGTTCCCTCGAAAGCCACTTGACGCTGATACCGCTTCGGGTTCTGGAAGCGCAGTTCGTTCACCGCATTACTCGATAGCGTTGAGATCAATTGCGCCGAATATGCCGGAGCGCGATCTTTGAATAGATAGGTTTCCGAAACCAGCGTTTGCACGAACGTGCTCGCATTAAATGGCGATTCGTTCTGGAAGTAATTGAATTTGCCCGACAGTCTGTTCGCCGCGTTGATTTGGTAGTCGATTTTGCCGAGGTAAAAATAGTTACTCTGGCTGAACGGAATCGGCTGCGCTTCGCTCACCGGCAATCCCAGCGCCGCAATCGTCGCTGGACTAATGGTCACCGGCTGCGGCAAGTCCCGCTTGACGTGCTCGAATGAACCGAAAAAGAACAGCTTATCTTTGACGATTCGCCCCTCCGCGTCGGCAAAGAAATCGTCGACATTTAGCGTCGGCTTGGCGTCCGACGCCTTCAAGAGCGGCGACCGGGCGCTGAACTCCGTCCGGCGGAACAGGTATCCCGCTTCGCCGTGCAGCGTATTGGCGCCGGACTTGGTAATCGCATTGAAGACCGTCCCGACCGTGTTACCGAACTCAGGCGCGAATCCATTATTCACCTGTTGCACTTCTTCGATCCAGGTATTTGAGATCGGCATCAGCCGGATTCCCGCGCGATCGCTCTGCGTGTTATTGCTGCCGTCCAATTGGTAATTGATGCGGTCGGTAAATCCGTTCGCATTGATCTTGCGAGGTACGCCAAATTCGGTATTCGCATGGCCGCTGACGTTCGGCTGCACCAGAATGTAGTTGAAATTGTTTCGCGACACCAGGGGTAGATTTGCGATTTCGTTGCCGCCCAGCGTTGAGCCGAGGTCCGTGCGCCCTGGCTCGACGACCGGAGCTTCGCCCGTCACGATGACGTCCACCGAAGCGGAGCCCAGTTGCAGCGGCAGGTCTAGGGTAACCGTACTGCCCGCCGAGAGCGCAATACCGGTGCTGCGAGAGGGCGCAAAGCCACTAGCCTTTACCGTAACGATGTAATTTCCGAGCGGCAGAACCGTGAAGCGGAAGAAGCCGCTTCGATCCGTTTCGGCGTGGCGGGTAAACCCGGTGCCTTCGTTACGAATGTCGACGGCGGCTTGCGGCACGACGGCGCCGCTCGGATCGGTGATAGTTCCTTCGATCTGTCCGTTAATCGCGGCGGCCTGCCCAAACGACGTTTGCGGATGAGCCAGAAACGCAGCGGCGCACAGCGTTAAAGCACTCTTTCTGAGAAGCTTACTGAAAGTCAATTTGCCTGGAAGCATGAAAACTCCAATTCCCTCAACTAGATGGACTCTATTGTAAGACGCCGCCCGAAAATGCAGCTAAAGTTTGCGCCCGCACTGCCGATGGATCTATTGGAGTGGTCCAAAATGCCGGCGCGGCAGCTTTCACCAGAAGAACTTAACGCGGTTTTAGAGAGTGTTCGGAGCCGTAAGATCGAGGGCGATGTTGCCAAGCGAGCGACCTTATTCGATTTTCGCCGCCGGGACCGCATCGCTAAGTCGCAGCTCCGCGCCATTCATATGCTGCACGACAACTTCGTGCGCAACCTGGTTTCCAGCCTTTCCGCTTACCTCCGTTCTTACCTGGTGGTGAATCTGGTCAGCGTGGAGCAGCTTTCCTACGCGGAGTTTCTCGAATGCCTGCCTTCCCCTACTTGCATCACTTCGCTCGGCTTGCGTCCGTACGATGGGAATGCCGTGCTCGAGCTCAACTCCGCCTTGATTTTCCCGATCCTGGAAATGCTATTGGGTGGCAGTGGAAAAACCTCCGCGGCCATTCAGCGCGAAATCACCGAGATCGAGCAAAATCTATTGGATGGTCTGTTCCGCATAATCCTGCATGACTTGAAAGAGGCTTGGAAGCCGGTCACCACTATCGATTTCACGATTGAGTCGCTCGAAACGGAGCCGCAATTTTTGCAGATACTCGCGCCGAACGAGGCCGTCGTAGCCATTGCCGTCGAGATCCGGATCGGCGATTGCATCGGCATGATGAACATAGCCATGCCCTCGATCGTGATCAAGATGATGCGGCAGAAATTCGATCAGCAATGGTCGGTGCGGAAAACCGAATCGACCGATGTCGAACAGGGCCGGATGCTCGATCTGATTCGGAGCGCGGAACTGGAACTCGACGCCAGGCTCGACGGACCCACCGTGCTGCTGAAAGATTTGATGGACCTGGCCGAAGGCGACGTCCTTAGTTTCGACTACTCCATACACAAGCCGCTCGATTGCACGCTGAATGGGAAGCTCAAGTTCCACGGGCATATCGCAGCCCATGGGAATAAGAAAGGTTTCGGGATCGATGCCGTTCACTCCCGCCAAAGAACATGATGGTCGCGTGCCGCCGGCCCATCACTGAATCGACGACGAGCCTGCGTATCCCGGCGCACGCGCCAAGTGCCCGAGCAGCCCCTTGTAACACTCCCAGTTCTCCCCATCGATCCGGCTTACGATCTCTTCGATCACCTCACGCCGCTCCCGCTCGCCCCAATCGACGCTATCCGCGGGACAGCCGAGATGCCCATTCAATTCTCGAAAATCTCCGCGTTCGCAGGCAGCTAAGATCGCACTCGCGGCAAACGCGGTCTCCGGATACCGTAAGTTGCTCATTGCCCATTCACAATTCACTCTTCGACTGCTGCCGGGAATGTTTTAAAGTTTTTTTTGAACCGCATCGGCGTAAAGAGGTTCCATGCAACCGCCGATAAGCTGGCGTGAGGAAATGCATTGATCTGGCTAACCCGCCTGAATCACGTTCGCATCGTTCTGAACTCGGATCTGATGGAAATGATTGAGGCCACTCCCGATTCGGTCGTGACGCTAACGACGGGCCAAAAAATCGTCGTTCTCGAGACTCCGAGCGAAATCGTGGATCGCGTTCTTGCGTTCCGCCGCTCCATTCTTGCCCGTCCCTTGTCGCCGCCGCGGCCGATCGAGTCCGCGTAGGCGCATATGGCGGATCGGAAAAAAGCGGCTGTCAAACCGGATTTTGCCACCATCGGTGGTTTAATCTTGGCGTTCGGCGGCATTCTCGGGGGACTGGTACTCGAAGGCGGTAAGATCCGCGACGTCACGCAATTCACGGCGGCGGTGATCGTGTTGGGCGGAACTCTAGGAGCGGTCATGGTCACGACGCCCCTCGATGTGCTGATTCGCGCCGCCAAAAAATTTCTGCTCGTCTTCATGGACACGGTGTCGGCGCCAGAAGCCGTGATTGAGGACCTGATCGCTTTCGCGACGAAAGCCCGCAAGAGCGGTATCGCGGCTCTCGAACACGATGCCGAGGAGATTGACGACCATTTCTTGAAAAAGGCCATTAGCCTCGCCGTGGATGGGACCGATGTTCAGGAGATTCGCAAAATGATGGAGATTGAAATTACGGTGGAAGAATGCCGTTGGGAGGCGGAAGCCAAGGTCTATGAGGCGGCGGGCGGCTATTCGCCGACGGTTGGAATTATCGGTGCCGTTCTGGGCCTTATCCAGGTCATGAAACATCTCGAAAACATCGATGAAGTCGGCCACGGAATAGCCGTCGCCTTTGTGGCAACCGTGTATGGCGTCGCCGCCGCGAACTTACTGTTCCTCCCGGCGGCTCATAAAATCAAAGCCCGCGCCGCAAATGCGATCCAGATGCGCGAGCTGATGCTCGAAGGCGTGATCGGCATTGCCGAGGGATTGAACCCCAAACTTATTAAGATCAAACTCGACGCCTACATCCAGGGGTATCCCGCCAAGGGCAACAAAGGCGGGGTTCGCAACCCGGCCCCTCAGACTGCGGCTGCCGAAGCCTAAAAAAAATTCATCATGGCCCGCGCCAAAAAGCATTCCCCGCCCGAGAACCACGAACGATGGTTGGTCTCCTACGCCGATTTCATCACGCTTCTTTTTGCGTTTTTCGTCGTGCTGTTCGCCTCCGGGCAAACAGACAAAAACAAGGCCAAGCAGGTCTCCGAAGCCGTGGCCAAAGCTTTCGATGGCAGTAATCTAGCGGTTTCAATCAAAGAAATTCTCGGTGGAACCGTCGACGATAAGGGCAAAGGCAACGCCCAGATGAAAGGCCCCGGCGGAGTCAAGAAGGAAAACCCCGAACCGAAACTTCCCCCGCAAACCCAGTTTGCCGAGTTGATTCCTTCCATGGACTATCTCTCGAAGGAGCTCGATGCGGAGATCCGCGGCGGCAAGATGAAACTCAGCCTTGAAGCCCGGGGTTTGGTCGTCACGTTGAGCCAGGCGACGTTTTTCCCGTCGGGCGGCGACGCGATCGCCCCGGCGACATTCAGCAGCATCGACAAAGTTGCCAAAGCAATCCAGGGATTGCCGAACCCCGTTCGGCTGGAAGGGCACACCGATTCCATACCAATTCACACCGCGCGGTTTCGCAGCAACTGGGAGCTGTCGG
This sequence comes from Acidobacteriota bacterium, assembly GCA_030946965.1. Classification (GTDB taxonomy): domain Bacteria; phylum Acidobacteriota; class Terriglobia; order Bryobacterales; family Bryobacteraceae; genus JALYXS01. Next base: position 2,027 of record JALYXS010000374.1, on the reverse strand, counting down.
CAGCCCGGAGCATCGCCATGTTGGAGTTGTTGAACAACCGCTACGGCATTGGACTCAACCGCCTGGCGGTAGCAGGTTACGCGGAAACCATACCGGTCGATTCCAACGAGTCCGACGCGGGCCGCGGCCACAACCGGCGAGTCGACATTGTCATCTTGAGTAAGCAAGGACTGGCCAAGGAGCCTCAAGCCCGATCCGACCCAAAGGCTAAAGTTCCCGGCGGCCAATGACGATGACCTAAACGTGGGATATCAATGCAAGCGGCGCTGACCCGATTAATCGACGGTTTTGGCGAGAGCCCGTTGATCAAGGGCAAGCTCATGCGCGAGATGCTGGAGTCCGACCGGGACGCCTTCCGCGCGGCGGCAATTCCGCTGCTCAAGAACGTCTCCGATGAACGCGGCTGCCGTTACCTGGTTACGTTGCTATGTACCAACGACCTTCTCATTCAGGCTCTCTGCGACAACTCGGCCTTGCGCTTGGAGGAAGCTGTCAGCGTCGCCAAGGCCGCCGCTCGCGTCGACCCCCATCTCCATGTGCGGCTGCTGCATCATTTGCTCGACTCGCTTGAGGCGGGTAACGATCCAGGGGAAGACGCCGGAGCCGGGCGCCTGCTTGAAATCGTCAGCGCCGTCGCCGATCGCGGCAGTCTGCTACCGCTCCTGACCCAATTACTGCGCCACCCGAACGCGCGCATTCGCTCGAAAGTCGCCCTGCTGATCGGCCGGAGCAACAAGAGTACCAAGTGGCTCGAAAAACGCATGTCGGAAGAAGATCCACGCGTGCGCGCGAACGCCATAGAGGCCCTCTGGGGAGTAGAAGGAGAGCAGAGCCGGACGATTCTTTGGGAAGCCGCAAAAGACACCCACAATCGGGTTGCCGGAAACGCGCTGGTCGGACTGTATCGAACGGGCGACGCCGGTTCCATCGCCGCAATCCTCGAAATGGCCGGGTCCGGCGATGTTCCACGCCGCACCACCGCAGCCTGGGCGATGGGTGAGATTGAAGATCCTCGTTTTCTCCTCGTGCTTGGCCGCATGCTCGTCGACGCCCAAGGCAGCTTGCGCGGAACCGTGTTTCACTCTATTACCGCCATCAAAAATGGCTCCTTGCATAACGCCGCCCGCGACCACTTTCAAGTGGGCATAATCGCCGGGCAAACGACCGGGGACTTCGTGAGATTGCGCGTAACCGTATCCGGGCAGAATGGCCAGCCAGTCACCCGACTCGCCCCCACGCAGTTTGTGACCTGGGTGGAAGGGGCCGCGGTGACACGCTACTCCATCGAGGAGCACGCACAGCCGGAACATCTGGCGCTTGGTTTTATCGTCCCCCGGCGGCTCGAGACGACCGATCCATATAGCCAAACTTGCGAAAAAGCTCTCCTGAATTCCTTACGTGTCAAGCGCGCATCGGACGTCTGGTGCGTACTTAAATATCCCGAGGACGCCGATACCGCCGGATCCATGGCCGGCGTGGACCGGATCTTCGGTCAGGACATTTCCGATTCGGCGCGGGGAGCTGCTCTGGCGGAGGTCGACGCCACGTTTTCAGCCCGCCTGCCCCACCTTCGCGCCTTGGTCGAAGGTACGGGACACCGCCGCGAGTTGCCCGTCAACATGATCGCGGCTGCTGAGCGGCTTCTTCAGACGATGACGGGCGCGCGAGGTTCCCGCCACTTATTCCTGTTTCAAGAGAAAACATGCCGGCCCGACGCCGCCGGCCTTCAAAATATCCTCGCCGCCGCACTGGCAGCTCGAGTCGCGATCCATGTCATTTCACAATGCGCCGACGGCGGATTACGTGAAATTTGCGCGCGGACGGCCGGCACATTTCAGCATCTGTCAAAACTGGAGTCGCTGCCCGTAGCGCTCGAAAACCTGTACGCGAGCCTGCTGTTTCGCTATGATCTCCAATACCGGTCCGAGCGTATTGCCGGAACCGAAACCATCTCCCCTCAACCCGTCCGTTTGCAAATTCTCACTCCGGATGGCCAGGGGGAAGCAACTGTCTTGTACTGACGCGTA
>JALYXS010000341.1 GCA_030946965.1 Acidobacteriota bacterium | reverse complement strand
GATCGAAACATTGCTGCCGGCGACTTTGCAAACCTGGATCGTGCCCATCGGCGTACCGGGCGCCGGCTGAAACGCGGGTACCGTTACTCCTCCGCCATCGAGCAGGCTGGAATTACCAAGGGTGAAGTTTGTCGCATCGGTGCTAATTACCAAAACGGTGGAAAACATTCCGGGGTTTACTTTGCCGCTGCTTGGCGGAGTAAACGAGAACCCAACGACGTTCCCGCTTGCATCCCTATCCGCGGACACCGGGACAACACCCCCATTTTGGAATACGGAACCCGGCAAGCTGCCTCCATCGATTCGGTAACCGGTTTGCGTGGCGAACCCGGTAAAGCTGGTATTGCTCTCCCGGGAGAGATCGCTCTGGGACGCAGCGGAATCTGAAAACTGATAGTAGAAATCCAACGTTCCACTCGGGTTACGGAAGACTGCCGAGGTCAGCGTACCAGACGTGGTGCCCGCAGTGGTCGTGAACGTAAATGGAGCCACGTTCGACGCAAGAAACGTTCCCGCCGCGCTGCCAGTGGCGTTGCCTGGATTGACCGAAGGACCCCCGGCTGCCGTCGGAACTGTTCCGGGAAGGAAGCTGGCATGTGCCGCTGGAATTAACACAGATACAGCGATCGTCAACAGTGCCGCGTTTAATCGTTTCATATTGATCTTATCCAGAGGAAAGGTGTTTATATCCCCTGCTGAGTTTCCGTGGTTTCGATGTTTCCGTCAAGGACTTTTTTTAGCCAACCCACGGATAATCAAACCAACTAACTAAGCCAGTTAGGCGAAACGCACCGTGATCTACATTTTTACTAGGCGGATCGTTCCGTTCGACGTCGATAAATCGAGCATCGGTCCACCGCCGCCGATCATGCCTTCCAGACGGTGTTTCCCGGCTATACCTTGCATCTCCACGTCGAAGTCGCTGGAGATGCTTGAATTGGTTGTAATGGCGTGAACGCGCGCGTGCGTGCCGGCTGGGAGGTGCAGGGTAATCGAGCCATTCGAAGTAGAGGCGTGAATATCGTTCTGAGTGGAGGTGTCGAGCGTCAACTCGATTGGCCCATTCGAAGTGGTTAATTTCATGGGCGTGTTCGCGGCGGCGTTGGCGAGGTGAATGTGAATGCCGCCATTCGAAGTAGAGGCTTCGAAGGGCCCTTGAACGGAGTCGGCGCGAACTCTTCCATTACTGGTGGTCAGGCTGGCGCCGCCGCTCACGTTTTCCGCCTCGATAGTCCCGTTGCTTGTCCGCGCATCCAGGTTTCCCGTAAGCTTGATCACATGAATAGTGCCGTTTGAAGTTCGCAAGCGCGCAGGCCCATCTACATCCGTCACGTGGACGCCGCCATTGGAATCCGTGATCCGGTCCAATTCCACCTTGCGCGGAACCTTCAGGACGTAGCGCGCGCCCATGTTGCCATGACGTTCGAAGGGACGCACGGTGCGGATGGAGATCGCGTTATCGGAATGTGAAATGTCGATCTTGATGGCATCGCGCATCTGTTCCGTGGAGGCATATTTTACGCCCGAGATATCGACCGTACTCCGATCCCATCCCGTGATTTCGACCCCGCCGTTGAAGTTTTCGAGCGTCAGTTTCCCCCCGGCCTGGAGCGGATAGCTGAAGTGGAAATCGGACTGGTATCGATCGGACGGGCCCAAATCGTCAAATTCACAAGCGGTTAGGAATAGGGAAAGGAAAACAAAAGGGAGAGAGAGCGATGGCTTTGTCATGAAGTTTGCCTGCATGGATAAACGCACCTGACGACACGGTAGTTCGCAATTTTTCGCCAATCGTGTCCATACAAGAACCCCGCCGTAGCCGCGCGGGATGGCGTTCGGGATTGTCTATGTGAGTGGGTATTGCAAACTGGCGGCTCTTTCCGTTAAATTCGGACTGGAGGAATGGCCGAGTGGTTGAAGGCGGCGGTCTTGAAAACCGTTAGCGGGGTAACTCGCTCGGGGGTTCGAATCCCCCTTCCTCCGCCACGGCATAATGTTTGAGATCAATCAGTTACTGCTTTCAAGGCTCCCTGTGTGGCGAGATCGCAACTGGACTGTGGCTCATATCGGACAGGCTCGCAGGAAGGGGTGATCCTTTCACCTCGCCAGATATCCTGAAGATCCTGAGCCTCGTCACCGTCGTGGACGGCTCAGGTCGTCGTCACAGACTCGACGTTTACGCTGACAACACCTTCCATGCTGCGCACCTTTGCTTAACTCGTGTCATCGTATCCATTTCGCTAGTGGACAAATATTATCATACGTTTTTAGTAATGCGCAAGTATTTTGTGGTTTTGTCGGCGCAAAGTGAGAATGTCCTAATTGTGCAAAGTAGAAATGTCCTATTGACAGGGTCAGTGTTGAGGGGTGGATTCAGGAACACTTCTCATGACGCAACAGGACCGCGACCGGCTGGTCGCATTGAAGAAAGCAAAGAAAGGACTGATCACACAGCGGCAAGCTGCCGGGGAGATCGGCCAAAGCGAGCGGAATGTACGGCGGCTATTGCGGAGGCTCAAGAACGGAGGCGACGCCGCTCTGGTGCACGGATTGCGCGGCCTGCGGTCCAACCGCAAGGTCGACGAAAAGAGCAAGCAGGAGGCGGTCAGGATTCTGAGCGGCGAGGTGTATGCCGGCTTCGGCCCCACGCTAGCCAGCGAGTATCTCGCAACCCGCCACAGTATCGAGGTGAGCCGGGAAACGGTGCGGGCCTGGATGGTGGAGGCAAAGCTGTGGCGGGCCAAGGCACAGCGCATCGACAAGATCCATCAGTGGCGCCAGCGGCGTTCGCGAGTGGGCGAGTTGATCCAGTGGGATACCAGCGAGCACGCCTGGCTGGAGGACCGGGGTCCGAAGCTGTACCTGATCGGCATGATCGACGACGCCTCCAGCCGCATGCATGCGCGCTTCGTCGTGAGCGACTCGACCGAAGAGAACATGCGCCTGCTATGGAGCTATCTGGAGAAGTACGGACGGCCGGTGAGCTGCTACACCGACAAAGCGAGCCTGTTCCAAACGGCTCCGAAGATCCCGCGCGACCTCAAGCCGGTGCCACGCGGCGAGCGCGAGCCGCTGCCCCCGACGCAGATCGCACGCGCGCTCGCCGAGCTGGACATTCTCTGGATCCGGCGCACTCGCCGCAAGCCAAGGGCCGGGTGGAGCGCAGTTTCGGGACAGCACAGGACCGGGTGGTGAAAGGTCTGCGGGTGGCTGGCGCCAACACGCTGGAGCAGGCCAATGCTTATCTGGAATCGACTTTCATTCCGTGGTGGAACAAAACTCTCACGGTGGTGCCGGCGAGTTCCGACGATGCGCACCGTCCCCTGGCTGCGGCTCACTCACTTCCTGCGTCGCTGAGCTATGTCGAGAGCCGGCAGGTTGCCAGCGACTACACCATCCAGTTCGACAACAAGACTTACCTGATTGCGCGCGCCGGGATCAGCGCGGGTTTGCGCGGAGCTACTGTACGGGTCGAGGTCCGTCTGGACGGGTCTCTGGCGGTCCGGTTTCGCGACCGCTATCTGGCGGTCGAGGAATGCCAGCCCCGTCCCAAAGCGTCCTTAGCTCCTCCGCCTCCGCGCCGCAAGCCGGCTACGCCGCGGCCGAAGAGCCAATGGATGAAGAACTTCTATCTAACCAGCCCGGAGAAAGCAGCATTGGCCGTACTTCCCGAAAACCCCATTCGGGAGGCCGGGCAATACCCGCCCGGCCGTCTTCGCGTTTGATTTATCCGAAAACCGCTGCTCGGAAGCTTCACCAAAGCAGATCGATCCGGAAAAACCAAAACCCCCAGAACGGGCAGCATCGGGCCCGGTTTGACTGGGGGTCTGGCGCCATCTGCTTCGGAGCCAGCTCCGTCGCAGCGGTCTTCGGATCTGCTTCGGGAAGCGCGACCTCCCCAAAACATCGTTCTCAACTTAACTCCAAAACCAAACCCAAACAGGACATTTCTACTTTGCGGAGATTAGGACATTTCTACTTTGCGTTGACAGTTATGCGTGCCCGCTTGACCTGCTTCCTGCGTTCCTATCTAATGTTGGCTGATGAAACGGCGTGAATTCTGCACGGGGCTGTTCACGGCCGTGACAGTCGTGAAGGTCGATACCGCTCGCGCGCAACAAGCCGCCGCTCCTCCGTTTCTCGAGCGCTCGCAATCCGGCGCGCCGCATCGGGGTAAAGTGCTGGCCGCCATTCAACCGCATTCCGACGATGTCGCGCTCTACTGCGCCGGCACCGTTGCGAAACTCATCCAGGAAGGCTACACCGGCTATATGATTCGCGCCACGAACGACGATATGGGCGACGACGTTGGCGAGCCGGGCACCATAGGCGAGAACGTGCTCCGTAACGAGCGCGAAGTAGCGGAACAGGCGCGAGCGCTCGGACTCAAGCGGGATTTCGCGCTGAACTACAACAATCACCGGATGAGCGACATCTCGCGCAACGAACTGATCTGCCGCTTGATTTTTCTATTCCGCTGGCTGAAGGTCGACACGGTTTTCTGCTACGACCCGTGGGGCCACGACGAAGAAAATCCCGATCACTACGTGCTTGGCCATTGCGTCGAGGCGGCGTCCTGGATGGCGGGACGCGTTCACGATTATCCCGAGCAGATTGCCGCCGGATTCGCAGCCCGCGCGGTCACCGAAAAATACTATTACGCGCGCCATCCGGACGTTACGCGCGTGGTCGATATCAGCGGCACGGTCGAGAAGAAAATCGACGCCAATATCGCCAACGTTGCGAAGGGCCCGGGCGGCCATCATGGCTCGAAGCTGCGAGCCCAACTGGCGAAAGAAGGGAAGAAACTGCCGCTGCTCGGCGATGACGACCGCGCCGCGGATCGCAATTACATCAAGGAGTTCGTGCTGGCGGGAAATCGGGAATTGGGAAAGAAATATGGCGTCGAGTACGCCGAAGCGTTCCACTACATCGGTCCGGCGCGGTCCCGCATCGCCGATTACGTGAAGCAGCATGCGGCCCCGTTGAAGTAAGTCGCATGAACGCCGAACTGCCACGCAAACTTGGCCTTCTGGATGCGACGCTGATCGTGATCGGCATCGTGATCGGATCTGGAATCTTTCTCTTGCCGAATCTGATCGCGCGCAGTCTTCCGTCGGGTCCCGCCATCATCGCGGTCTGGATCGTCGCGGGCGTCCTCTCGTACTTCGGCGCGCTCGCGTACGCGGAGTTAGGCGCCATGATGCCGGATACGGGCGGGCAGTACGTCTATCTGCGCGAGGCCTACGGTCCCGGCTGCGCATTTCTTTGCGGGTGGGTGTTTGTATTGGCGGTGCTCCCCGGAGGCATCGCATTCCTCGCCGTCGGATTCTCCATTTATCTGGACCACTTCATTCCGCTCACGCCGGTCATGCGGAACGTCGTTTCGTTAGCGTTGGTCGCGGCTCTCTCGGCCATCAACTATGTAGGCGTCAAGCAAGGCGCGTGGGTGCAACGCATCTTCACTCTGACCAAGATTGCGGGTCTAACGCTGGTAATCGGCGCGGCATTCATGGCGCCGCATGCGACCCAGGCGATACACGCCAATGCGCAACCGTTCTCCTATGCCGGCATCGGTCTCGCCATGACTGCATGCCTGATGGCCTACAAC
>JALYXS010000309.1 GCA_030946965.1 Acidobacteriota bacterium | reverse complement strand
GTGCTTCCCATGCTCGAACCGGGTCACGATACGGTGGGCACGCACGTAAATGTTTATCATTTGTCCGCCTCGCCGATGGGGATGGAAGTGACGTTCCGCGCCGAGATCTCCGCCGTGGACGGGCGGCGGGTGCAGTTCAAGGTGGAAGCTTTCGACACGAAAGAAAAAATCGGCGAAGGCAGCCATGAGCGAACGGTAATCGACGTGAAACGCTTCGCGGCCAAAATGCAGGCCAAAATGCAGCCTAGTCTCCCGGCATGAAAAAAGTTCGTTGGGGCGTGTTGGGGGCGGCGAAGATCGGGCTTCAGAAAGTGATTCCCGCGATGCGGAAAGGCGAATGGTCCGAAATTGTGGCCATCGCTTCGCGCGATCTGGCAAAGGCCGAAAACGCGGCGTGCGATTTGGGAATTCCGAAGGCCTATGGTTCCTACGAAGAGCTTCTGGCCGATCCCGAAATTGAAGCGATTTACAATCCTCTTCCGAATCATCTGCATGTCCCGTGGTCGATAAAATGCGCCGAAGCGGGCAAGCACGTTCTTTGCGAGAAGCCGCTCGGCTTAACGGCGGCCCAGGCGCGGCAATTGATCGACGTTCGCGATCGCGCCGGAGTAAAGATGGGCGAAGCGTTCATGGTGCGGACGCATCCGCAATGGCTGCGAACGCGCGAGTTGGTGCGGACGGGCCGCATCGGGGATTTGCGCTGTATTACTGGGTTTTTTAGCTACTACAATGTGGACCCGAAAAATATCCGCAATATGCCGGAAGCCGGTGGCGGGGCGCTGGTGGATATCGGGTGTTACCCAATTACGATCGCGCGGTTCCTTTTCGAGCGGGAACCAGAGCGAGTGTTGGGATTAATCGAGCGCGACCCGGAGATGGGAACGGACCGTCTGACTTCCGCGATTCTCGATTTTCCGGGAGGCCGCGCCACATTCACGTGCAGTACCCAACTGGTCCCATACCAGAGGATTCAGCTTTTCGGAACGAAGGGGCGGATTGAGGTCGAGGTTCCGTTCAATGCTCCCGTGGACCGTCCCTGCCAGATCTTTATCGACGATGGACGGGACTTGTTCGGCGGAGGCATTCAGACGGAAGTGATCGACACTTGCGATCAATACACGATCCAGGGCGACCTCTTCTCGCGCGCCATTCGGGAGAACGGTGAAGTGCCGGTTAGCCTTGAGCACGCCGTGCGGAATATGGCGGTTATCGAGGCCGTGTCGCAATCGGCGGAATCGGGCAAGTGGGTAGAGGTTGGGTGACGGCTGGGCGTTGAGGGCGGTACGGAGGCGTGGTCTGACGCGGCAGTTGCCCCCAATAGGATGCTGAAGTCCGCGGCAGGCTGAATGCCTGCCCCACCAAGTCTCGCAACTCATGCAGCCTGTGCCGGGAGTCCCATTCAAACTCTTGCTGACGCGCGCGGTTCAGTAACATAACCGACATACGGAACCGCGACGGTAACGGAGCGGATCCGCCACGGGCTGCTGGTCGAAGGCGGTAACTCTAGTGGCCTGAGGCGTTCGGTTCCGGCTCAATCGGCGTCTGCCCCATGCGCTCGAAGTCGGCTATCGAAGGCCGAACTCGGCGAGCACTTGCTCGTGCGGCATGGGCTTGTTTTGCTTAACCACTCGCGGGCTTCGGTTACGGCGCGCTCTTCGTCTTCGCCGATCTCTCGTCTTCAAAAGGCGCGGCGGCCAGCTTGCGCGAAAGCGGGTCTAGCATGAACTGCGTTACATGCACCACGACGGCGACCTGATCGGGCGCGAGGTTACTGAGTAGTTGCTGGGCATATCGATGTTACCGAATCTCTCACTTCCGCGCTCACTTCCGCGCTCCCACGCGCATTATTCATAACAATCTACCCGCTTTTAATGCTAGAATCTGGCCACGGCCTTTGTAGTTCGTGCCATCCGGGTCTAAAACCAACGTGCTATCCACTATTTTTGAACTAAACCTTCAGAAGAAAGGTGTCAATTGCTCGACCTCGCGTTAATCCGAATCCTATTTATAGCGGTTGTGAGCGGCTGCGCCTACTATTTCCGGCCGCTCGACCTGCCCCATCTGGGAGCGGCGGCGGTTGGTTTGCTGCTGGCTATTGTCGTAATTACTTTTGAGATGCGCCTGGAGCGCATCAGCCTAAAACGGTTAATCGGCGCGGCAATCGGCTCGATTATCGGAATTTTCGGCGCCTCGCTCATGTCGGTTGTTATGGCCGGCGTGAATCCAAATAACTCATCCACTCTGCACTTTTTTCAATTAGGGATGGTTTTGTGGCTCACGTACGTCGGATTAATTGTCGGCGCGAACAAAGGCGAGATGCTCAATTTATCGGCCATGGGGGGAGTATTTGGCGGAGAAAAGGGCGGCATTAAAAAGGCACATAAAATTCTCGACACCAGTGTCATCATCGATGGCCGCATCGCGGATATTGCCGACACCGGGTTTCTCGATGGCGTCCTGGTAATTCCGCAATTCGTGCTGCATGAACTACAAATGGTCGCGGATTCAGCCGACTCGATGAAGCGTAATCGCGGCCGCCGGGGTCTCGACGTCCTGCAACGGATTCAGAAAATGCCGAACCTGAACGTGCAGGTCGTCGAGCAGGACTTCCCTCAAGTTCGCGAGGTGGACATGAAGTTGATCGAGCTCGCGAAAGTTTACGATTGCAAAATCGTTACCAACGATTTCAACCTGAATAAGGTTGCGCAGGTCCGGGGTGTCGAGGTGCTCAACATCAATGAACTGGCGAATTCACTGAAGCCGATCGTACTTCCAGGCGAAACGATGCGCGTGTTTATTTTGAAAGAAGGCAAAGAATACAACCAGGGTGTCGCGTATCTGGACGACGGTACGATGGTGGTTGTGGATAACGCCAAGCGCATGATTTCGAAAACGATCGACGTTTCCGTGACCAGCGTCCTCCAAACCACGGCCGGCAAGATGATTTTCGGCAAATTCGACGATCGGATGCATGCCGTCCCCACGGAGCGGCAGGAACGCGCCCCGCGCAAGGAGCAAGCGGCGGGCGAAGCGGGATGAAGGTCGCCGTCATTCTACCCGCCGCCGGACTCGGCACGCGCATGGGACGGGGTTCGGCGGAAACGACGGGTACGAGCCGCAAACAGTTCATGCTGCTCGATGGTTCGCCGATTTTAGTCCACACCGTCCGGAAATTCGCTTCATCCAACCGCGTTTCGGAGATCGTCGTCGCGGTGCGCGGCGAGGATCGCGAATGGGTCGCGGACATGTTACAGAAAGAGGTCCGGCGTATTCCGCTGCGCGTGGTCGAAGGCGGAAACAGCCGTCAGGAGTCGGTGGAAAACGCTTTTGCGGTTATCGCTCCCGAGACGGATCTGGTCGCCGTTCACGATGCGGTGCGGCCATTCGTCGAACTGGAAGTGATTGACCGCGCGATCGAGGAGGCCGCCGAATACGGGGCGGCTATCGTGGGAATTGTTCCGGTCGACACGGTGAAACAGGTGAGCGGGGCTCAATCGACTGGCGCGAAAGTGCGGGCGACTATCTCGCGCGAGCATCTCATTCTGGCGCAAACGCCGCAGGTGTTCCGGTATGACCTGTTGCGCCAGGCTTTTGAAGCGGCGCGGCGGGATGGTTTCAACGGAACGGACGAATCGAGCTTGATCGAGCGGCTGGAGATCGACGTGCGCGTGGTGCTGGGCAGCGACCGCAATATAAAAATCACCAGGCCCGGCGATATGGATTTAGCGCGGCTGTTCCTCGAACGGGAAACGGCGCCGCGTTGAACAATGCGGTGAACAATGCGGTGAACAGCGTATTCCGGTGCGGTCTCGGTTGGGATTCGCATCGCCTAAAGCCTGGGCTGCCTCTCATCCTGGGCGGCGTCGCGATTCCCTCAGAAGCCGGTTTGGAAGGACATTCCGATGCCGATGTGCTGCTGCACGCCATAACCGACGCTATTCTGGGCGCTGCCGCGCTAGGGGACATCGGCATGCATTTTCCGGACACCGATCCACAATGGAAGGGCGCCGGCAGCGTTCACTTTTTAAGACATGCCGTGAAGTTGGCCGCAGAAAAGGGCTTCTCGCTCGCGAATGTCGATGCAACGGTGATCCTGGAGCGCCCCAAACTGAAGGATTACCGTCTGCCCATCCGGGAGAACTTGGCCGCCGCGCTGGGGCTGGAACTCGACGCCGTTTCCGTTAAATTCAAAACCGCGGAAAAGGTGGGTCCGGTGGGGGAAGGCCGGTCGGCTGAAGCACAGGCTATAATTTTGCTCGCGAAAAGCGGATAATAACTCATGCATTGCCGCGGGAACTGGCCCCTAACGGGCCTCGCTATTGTTTTTGTCTCAGCCGCTTTTGTCTCAGTCGCATTAGCCCAGCCGGCTTACACGCGAGATGTTTCCCGCATCATCCAGGCTAAATGCCAGCAGTGCCACCATCCTAATGACGTGGCGCCGTTCGCGCTATTAACTTACGATGACGCCGTAACTTATTCCGACGACATAAAACAGGCTCTAAAGCTCAAAACGATGCCGCCATGGAAACCCGTGCCTGGTTACGGCGAGTTCAAGGATTCGTACGGCATTTCCGATTACGAGCGCCAAACTGTGCTGGACTGGATCGACGGCGGCATGTTGCCCGGCGATTCGGGGGATGCGCCCGATCCGCTGCCCGTCCACGAC
>JALYXS010000296.1 GCA_030946965.1 Acidobacteriota bacterium | reverse complement strand
TTGCCGATACGCCACTGGGCGGGAGTGGAATTATGGTCGTCATCGCGGGCGTTGATGTCCGCGCCGTGATCGAGGAGGAACTGGGCGGTGCCAATGTCGCGCGCGAAATGAAGGGGGGTGCAGCCGTCGCCACCCTTGGCGTGGACCTGAGAAGGATCCGTGCGAAAGAGATCGGCGCGGTGGCCGGTGAAACCGAATCCAGCGGCGGCGTGGACGCTGAGCGGAGCGCCGCGATCCACGAGGAAGGGCGCAGTGTCAGGTGGAATGTGGTCAGTGGCAAAGCCGTCGGCCCATGACTTGCCGATGGCTTCGGGAAGATTAGGGTGCAAGCGCTTTTGGATTTGCCTGGCCGGCGCTATCGCTCGCTGGCCGTGCGGAGCTACTTGGATGGGTACGCGCATTGCGGAAACCACATCCTTAAGGCTACGGGGAATGTAAGCGCCGTCCGGCATACGCTAGGGAATTCTGAATTGGAGTACTTAGCTACCGCTCGCTGACGCGCGCGGTTCAGTAGCATCGGCAAGTTAGCCGGGCCAGATGGTGTTGAGCATCTCCGCCAGCCGGTAGGCCGCTTTCGCGATCTGCTCGTCCACGACAGGCTCCGCCTCCGCCTGATACTCGTCGTCCACTTTGAAGTGCAGCGCGCCGAAGCGTTGCGCTTCCACTTTGCAGTTCGCGCGCGGATCGTACGGTTCCACCGGGATCTTCGGATGCAGATCTCCGTAGGTGGTCTTTTGCGCGATCTTGTGGCCTTCCCACGCCCACTTATCGAACTCCACGCCACGTTTGGTCCATTCGGCGGCGCGGTCCTGAAAACGCTGCTCGAGATCTTGTGCGTATTGCGCCAGATTGAGATCTCTCGTCGCGAGTTCGCGGTTCAGAATCATGCCGTCCCAAACGCCGTGCAGATTCGCCGGTTTCGGCTCGGAGAAAAACTGAATGGGAACGCAATTGCCGCCCATATCGTTGTCCGCGGTGGTGTGGAGCGGTTGATGAAGATCGCCTGTGAGGTGGATCAGATAACGCAGAGCTTTGGCGCGCTCGAAATCGCTTTCCTTGCCGTTGCGAACGATATCGAGATTGTAGCGAAGGGCGCTCAAAATACAACCGGAACGCTCGCCGCCGTTCATCGAGGGTCCCACCGGATGGCAATAACGCTCGGGATCTCCATGCTTCAGACCGAGCGGAATGTCCATAAAATGCCAAAAAGCCGTTTGCTCGATGCGCTTCACGTCGTCGGCCCAAGTAGACGCGTCGGCCATCGGGTCCGGGGGCCGGTCTTTGCAGAAACGGGGCAGAGCGGGGTCGATTGGCTGATTCCGGAGAAGGTCGAAAACCGCGGTTTTCGCCGCGGGCATCAGATGATTTTCAGCAATCAGGGCGATCACTTCATGGCCTTCGCACCACCATGCCGAGGCCGGCGCGCAGGCCGCCACGAATAGAAGCAGCGGGCGGATCAGCCTGGCTTTACGATACATGAACACGATGATAGCGCCGCGCGTGGACACACCGCGCGCGTTGGTATACTACAACTCCGGCAATCCATGATTCCGCTTCTTCTCTCGGCCCTGGTCTGGGCCGCAACCGCGCGGGCTGCAGTTCCCACCGGCATGATCGCCATTCCGGGCGGCGAATTCCTCCGCGGCCGCACCTTCGCTTGGGCCGACTACGACGTGAAGTGGTATCCCAACCCCGCCAAGGACGATGAGCCGGTGCGTAAGATCGCCGTCGATCCGTTTTACATCGACCAATCCGAAGTTACCAACGGGCGTTTCGCGGCATTCGTGAAAGCCACGCGGCATCGCGCTCCTTTCGACTGGAAAGAAGGCAAGCAGCCGGCCGGCTGGGAAAATTATCCGGTCGTCGACGTGAGCTGGGACGATTCCGCCGCATTCTGCGCCTGGGAAGGAAAACGGCTTCCCACGGAGGCCGAATGGGAGCATGCGGCCCGCGGCCTTCAGGACGGCAAGATGTATCCCTGGGGAGATCGGAAAATAGAGCCGGCCGACGCCGTTTTCAATAAAGTTGATGGGCCTCAGCCGGTGTGCGGCAAGACCAAAAATGAGTTTGGACTTTGCGACATGATCGGGAACGTTTGGGAGTGGTGCTCGGATTGGTATGGCCGGCATTACTATGCCGACGCGCCGGACCATGGTCCCCCAGGGCCCGAGAAGGGCATGTACCGGGTCCTGCGGGGCGGATCGTGGTTCGACGTGCCGCCGCTTTTTTTGACCAGTTCTTATCGAAGTTGGGCGGCCCCGGACGAGCGCAGCCCCACCATCGGCTTCCGCTGCGCCAAGAGCATACCTTCCAAGCGCCGCGGCGAATGAAGCGCAACGGCGTTCTCATTCTTTTGATCGCGCTCGCGATCATAACTTTCCTCGACCGCATCAGCATCTCCGTGGCGGGCCCGCGCATGCAGCGCGATCTTGGGATAACGCCGGAACGCTGGGGCTGGATCTTGGGCGCATTCGTGCTCGCATACGGCATTTTCGAGATTCCGGCAGGCGCGCTAGGCGATCGCTCCGGCCACAAAAACGTGCTGACGCGCATCGTGCTGTGGTGGTCGGCCTTCACGTGCTTCACGGGGGTTGCCACTGGCTTCAACGTCCTTCTCGCCACGCGTTTTCTGTTTGGAGCGGGGGAAGCGGGAGCGTATCCGAATATTGCCGGCGTGATTGCCCGCTGGTTCTCCGCCGCGGAGCGCGCGCGGACTCAAGGATTTATATGGGCGGCGAGCCGGTTCGGCGGGGCGCTGTCTCCGCTGATCGTCGTTCCGTTGCAATCGAAGGTTGGGTGGCGCGCCACGTTTGCCATACTCGGCGCGGCGGGTCTGTTATGGGCGCTCTGCTGGAAAATTCTGTATCGCGACTTGCCCGGTCTAGAGCCCGAAGCGGCTGTTACGGCGCGCGCCGCGCCGCCCTGGCGCGAACTGGCGTTTCAATCGCAGATCTGGCTGATCCTGGCGATGTATTTCTGCCAAGCCTTCGGCTCGTGGTTTTACTTCGGGTGGTTCCCCGTGTATCTGGTTAAAGGCGCGGGGTTCACCGAGGCTCAAATGGGAATTTTTTCGGCGCTGCCGTTCCTGCTAGGCGCGACCGGGAGTCTGGCTGGCGGATTCCTATGCGATTGGTTAGTCTTGCGTCTCGGATTGAAGGACGGGCGGCGCTTGGTGGGTTGCGCGGGCCTGGCGGCGTCGGCGTTGTTGTTATGGGGCATGACGCTGACGCGAAATAAGCCGGCAATCGTGGTCCTCTCGTCGTTAGGATTCGGCGTGGCCGATCTGATGTTGCCCGCCGCGTGGGCCACCTGCATGGACATTAGCGGCCGGCATGCGGGCGTGGTTACCGGCTCGATGAACACGGCCGGGCAACTGGGAGGATTTCTCTGCGCCGTCTTGTTTGGATACGCCGTGCAAGGGACCGGTAGCTATTCCGCGCCCGTGTGGATGGTGGCGGGAATGGTGATGACCGGCGCAATTCTTTTTTCTCAAATCGACGCGACTCGCAAATTGCAGGGCATCGACTGACCGGTTAGCCCTAAAACCATCAGGCCTAGCAAAAAACCTTGCTTCGTCTGCTATGATCCTATCGGCATCTAAACTTCGTAACCGCTACGAACGCAACCCTTCGAACCGCTGGGCAGCCACTTCAAGGTCCGAGACTACGAATTTACCTGTACCGGGTATCATTCTTTGAACACCGTACTTAATTCCCACCGAACCACTATCCTGGTTATCGAGGACGACGAGACAGTCCTCAGAGTTGTCAGCAGGATCATCGTACACGCGGGTTTCCATGTGTTACCATCCAGCAGCGCGGGCGAGGCGCTGAAGATCGGGAACGAGTACCGGGGAACGATTCAACTTTTACTTTCCGATATCGTCATGCCGGACATGTCCGGGCCTGAAATCGCGAAGAAGATGAAAATTCTGCGCCCGGACATGAAAGTGATCTTGATGTCGGGTTATCCCGACGGCGCGCTCTCGCTTTTAAATTATGGCTGGCATTTTCTTCAGAAGCCGTTTCTTCCGCGAAATTTAATTTCGAGTATCAAAGAGGTTCTTGCGAGCGAAGTGGCCGGCGAGGGCTTTTACCGGCCCGATACTCAAAATTGAGAACTCCTCGACTAAAATCCGCTTCCGAACTGGTAAACTGAATAGTCCCGAGCGATTTTAATTTGGACCTGCTAGGCGTGGCCGTGTCGAAAGAACTGAAAGACCTGGTAAATTTCGAACGGCGTTCACCGGTGGAAAGAGATCCGCGCCATGTTAACCGGTTTGAAAGACACTCCGTCGCAATCGCGGAATGTGCCAGACCTGGGGCGTCCCGTGCCGATGATTATCAGCGGCGGCAGCGCCATGCGGGCAGAGTTCCGCGACCGGGTCGAAAAGTTTCTCAATAGTGAGCGAAAACACGCGTAGGCGACTGCGTAGCGAAATCTGGTTCAACGATATGTCGGAGCCAGGCGAAACTGCCGTTTATCTTGAGCGGTACAACAATTACGGCATCACCCGGGAGGAACTTCAATCCGGGCGGCCCATCATCGGCATTGCCCAATCGGGCAGCGATCTCACGCCCTGCAACCGAATCCACATGACGTTGATCGACCGCGTAAAGGATGGCGTGCGCGATTCGGGCGGCGTCCCCTTTGAGTTCCCGATGCATCCCATCCAGGAAAGCTGCCGCCGCCCCACGGCCGCGCTCGACCGCAATCTTGCCTACTTGGGGCTGGTCGAGATCCTCTGTGGATATCCACTCGATGGCGTGGTCATGATGACCGCCTGCGATAAAACCACGCCCGCTTGCCTGATGGCGGCCGCGACGGTGAATCTTCCCGCGATTGTTTTGTCCGGCGGCCCCATGATCGATGCGTATTTCAACGGCAAGCTCGCCGGTTCCGGAATGGCGCTCTGGGAAGCGCGACGGATGCTCGCGGCGGGCGAAATCGACGATGCGGAACTGATCGATATCGTTACTTCGTCGGTGCCGAGCGCCGGGCACTGCAACACCATGGGCACGGCGCTATCGATGAATTCGCTGGCGGAAGCGCTGGGCATGTCGCTACCGGGTTGCGCCGCGATCCCCGCGCCTTACGGGGAGCGAGGCAAGATGGCGTACGCCACCGGCCGCCGTATTGTGGATATGGTGCATGAGGACCTCACGCCTTCGCGCATCCTCACCCGCGAAGCGTTTGAAAACGCAATCGTGGTCAACTCGGCAATTGGGGGTTCCACCAATTGTCCGCCGCACATCAACGCCATCGCCCGGCATATCGGAGTGCCGCTCGAAATAGGCGATTGGGAAACCATAGGGCACGCCATCCCTTTGCTCGCGAATGTTCAACCGGCGGGCGAATTTCTCGGTGAAGGATTTCACCGGGGCGGGGGCATACCGGGGGTATTCAGCGAGCTTTTGAAGGCGGGAAAGATTCATGCCGGCGCGCTCACCGTGACCGGCAAGACCGTCGGCGAGAACTACCGCGATGCGCGCGTGCTCGACGCGAACGTCATTAAGCCATACGGCCAGCCCATCATGAAAGACGCGGGGTTCATGGTGGTCTCCGGCAACCTGTTCGATTCGGCGCTGGTGAAGACATCGGTAATCAGCGAGGATTTCCGGCGCCGGTTCCTTTCGACGCCCGGCTCGGAAAATCGCTTCGTGGCGCGGGCGATTGTGTTCGAAGGGCCGGAAGATTACCGGAGGCGGATCAACGACCCGTCGCTCAACGTGGATGAAACCTGCATGTTAGTGGTTCGGGGAGCGGGGCCGATCGCGTACCCCGGATCGGCCGAAGTAGTGAACATGACGCCTCCCGACTATCTCGTGAAGCGCGGCTTCCGCATGTTGCCGTGCATGGGGGACGGCCGCCAGAGCGGGACGTCGGACAGCCCTTCGATCCTAAACGCATCGCCTGAATCCGCCGCCGGCGGAAATCTGGCGATCTTGGAAACGGGCGACCGGGTGGAAGTCGATTTCCGTAACCGCCGCGTGAATTTGCTGGAGAGCGACGAAGAAATCGCCCGGCGCTGGAAGGAATTCAAGCCCGTCGCGTTGAAGAACGATTCGCCTTGGCAGGAGATGTACCGGGCTAACGTAGGACAGTTAGATACGGGCGGCTGCCTGGAGTTTGCCGTTGGGTACCGGGACTTGCGCAAGACCGTGCCCCGGCATTCGCACTAAAAATCGTCTTCTTCTTTTTTCTTATTCTTGCGGCGCATCAGCACGATGGCAAGCAGGACCACCGCGAGCACCCCGCATATGACCTGAACCATGGTTTGCGTTGTCATAAATCACCCCACATAACGAAACTCCCGAGTATAAACGATTCGCGCCATTCCGCAAAATTGCAATTCAGGGTAAGATAGTTCTGGAGCGTTTCCGCGGAGCAGGTGCTGGCTCTCAATTTTTGATCCAACACTCAAAAATTAGGGAGTTCGCTCAAGCGGCGCTGGTGTGCAGTCTCTGTTGGCTTGCCAGGGGAGATTCCTAAAGGCGTCCGGTGGATTCCCGCCCTTACGAAAGTAGGGTCAAAACGGGAGCTGGCACGGCCGAGCGGTGCGCTCCGTTTTCAAGTTTACGCTTTGGGCTCCGGCGGCTTCACGCGAACGCTGCTTGCGGCCATTTTCCCGGTTCGATCCATCCCCAATTCGTAAACCACTTTGGCCCCCGGCACCAGATCCGTGGCTTGGCCTTCCTGAAGACGCGATATATGGAAAAAAACGTCGCGGCCGCCGCTCTCCGGGCGTAGAAATCCGAATCCCTTATCTTCGAAATAGGTGACGATCGAGCCGTTCTGCTCCGAACCCGCCTCCGCGCCCGCTTCCGAAGATTCCCCGCCCCCGGCTCCAGCCGGGCGGCCGGTCTTATCGCCCACTCCCTGCTTCAAGAGCGCGAGATCGTCAGCGGTGAGTTCGGCCGAATTTTCTGTCTCCACGGGCATTTTCATGTCCGGATTTTTTTTCTGAGCGTCTTCGAATAAACGTTTCTGTCGCGCGTTCAAAAGGTGGTGTCCTTTAGTTTGCTATTCTGCCGCTACCGCGGGCGCGGGAACCACTTTCGGTTTACGCGCGCGAGACGCCCTCTTTTCAACCGGAGGCTGCCGGTCGCTTTTCTTCAAGGACGGCAGGACCATCGACGAAACGAATTTCTTTTCGCCGTGATCGTCGAATTTAATTACGATACGCTCGTCGCTGCTCGACAGGACCGTTCCTAAACCGTATTTCTGGTGCTCAACCTGGGCACCTTGATTGTAATTAGCCATTTTGACCTCCGATCGACCTTTCGAGTATTCCGGGACAGGTAAGGACTGCGAACACAAGAGAAGATACCAATAAGTGTATCACGCAGGCCGATGTGTATCGAACGCGCCAGGAAGTTCCTGGTGCCGGAAATCGCGTCAGCGGCTCTCGGCACTCCCGGGCGGGATCACGATACCGAATCCCTCTTTTATCACAACAATCCGATTCGAATTGACCCCCGGCAAGCGCTCAAATTTCCCGCTTGGCCAGCGAATTTCAATCCGGTCCACCGAGGAGCGTTCTCCGAGGCCGAAGTGCAGCCGCGGATCGTTGCCCGATAGAAAACTGCCGCCGGCGCGCACGTGATCGTATTGCAGCAGCCCGCCCGCCTCGATTTTCACCTGTGCCCCGATCGCATCGCGGTTGCTCTTCGTGCCGATTAGCTTCAACTCGAGCCAATGCCGACGGTTGCCTCCCACATTTTCCAGAAGCTGCGGGCGATCGTCGATGTTCGACACCAGAATATCGATATCGCCATCGTTGTCGTAATCGCAGTACGCGCCGCCCCGAGCCGATCTCCATGGCATCGCCGATAAACCGGCCTCGCGGGAAACTTCACTAAACTTGCCCTTGCCTGCGTTTCGGAATAGCTGGAGAGGCTGCCGGTAAGTTTCTGAAATTTTACCGTCGACCTCGGGATAGACATGGCCGTTGGCGGCGAATAAATCTTTCCGTCCGTCGTTGTCGTAGTCGAGAAAAAACGTCGCCCAGCCTAAATGAGGAATAGTCGCTTCGGCAATTCCCGACTGATAGGACTGATCCGCGAAGAAGCCGCCGCCCTCATTGTGAAACAGCACGTAATTATCATTGGCGAACGTGGTGACGAACAGATCCATGCGGCCGTCGTTGTCGTAATCGCCCACGGCAACACCCATGCTCGACATTTCCTTGCCGTCGGCGTTCATCCCAACCCCGGCTTGAACACCGATCT
>JALYXS010000259.1 GCA_030946965.1 Acidobacteriota bacterium | reverse complement strand
GCTTCCACGCCCGCGCTAACTCGACAGCTTGAGATATTTGCTTCTTATCGAGCTTTTCGGTAGTCAGTTGGATCCGATTCGAAGCGCGCGGCTCGCCCGCCGCTCTTGCAAGGAGGGAGTTCATGCGCCGCACCCGGTCGAGCTTCACGCCCTCGTGAAATCCACCTTGACGCCCTGGCCGATGTCGTACATCGCGCCTAAGTTGAATTGGCGCTCGAGATACCCTGGTTAGCGTCGCCTTTCTGCGCCGCCTTCAAAAACCATTTCATCGCTTCTGAATTGTTCTTGCGGGACGCCTTGTCCCTTGGCATATAGCAGGCCGAGGTTGTATTTGTGCTTCTTTGGCGCCTTTATCGGCAAGTGGCTGCCACTCTTTCAGAGCCGCCGCGAACTCGCCCTTTTGATAAGCGGCGAGCCCGGTTTGGAGGTCGGCGGGAAAGCAAACCAGGCAGGGAAAAACAAGGAGAGAAACCAGATGCAAAAGAAGCTGCATAAGAACACGACTAAACAATTCCGTAACCAGCGCTGGCTAGTACTTCAGCGCGTCGGGGACCAAAAAGCGGCGCGGTGTACCGGGGCCTCCAGGGAAAAGGAGCGCAACCAAGACCGCGAAAAGTAGCAGAAACGTCATCAGGAAATCTGGATCCATGGTAGTTTGATGCTCGAACGGAACACCCCTGGCCTAAGTTTCGGCTCAGAGGCACGATTCACGCTGAGAATCCGCCCTAACGCTATTTATTTATGAATTCCTCAGTGTACCATGCCAAGCTACACGACAAAGCCGGCTGAAGCTCCTACCCATTCAAGATCCCGATTTTGATCCACGCCCATCATTTTTCCCCGGCCCATGCGAATGATGGTAGTAACCGCGCGAAGTTTATCTAACCAGATGTACATGATGCGCACTTCGGCCTTGGTTGCGCCAAATGGCGTGGCAATCACGGGTTCAAAATTCAGGCGCTTCTGCAGAATGTATTCAGAGCGTAAGCTGCGTGGCACATTTTCTATATCGGCGGGAGTGGGGCCGATCGTTACACCTAAACCGGCAAAAGAATAAAGAGGCTTCAAAACGTAATTTTCGAGATCTTCAGGAATATTCCGCGGTTGGTCGAGGAACCAAGTTTGGGGAACGCTCGGGTGCCGCAGCCAGGGAATCGAGAACTTGCTTATGCGGAAAAACCAGTTGGGATGTCCTGCCCACTCGACGTCCAAATCGTCGCGAAAATCGAATTCGGGCTGGATGCGCTTGCGAATCAGCTCGTCGGCTATCGCGCGATTATAGATCCGGTGGATCGGCACGCGGACGCCATCGCGATCGTAATATAACCGGCTGCCGCGCTTGTGCACGTCCCGGATATCGACGGTGCGAACGCCACAAATACGCTCGGTAAGAAGAAAATCGGGAAGAGTTTTTTGCTCCTGGGGATCGATTTCCAGCAGAACCACGTTTTCCGGGTTCCGATCGCCTACGATTGCCTGCCGAACCAGATCGCGGTAATCCGCTCCCTCCAGACCATCGAGGAAAGGATTGAGACCGGGATCGAGGCCGTAAGCCTCTTTGTACACTTGTGCGAGAACCGGCTGATAGGCGTAAAGAGAAGGGAAGCCTTGAATTTCGACCAGTTTAGGCTGTAACGCGCCATTGGGCTGCCGGACAACGCCGAAATCCGCCTGTACGAAAAGGGGGTGCGGGGAATCGTGAGGCGCGCGGAATTCCGGAGGGATCGCCCGATCGGCGGCGGCCAAATACTCGTGGTTTCCGACCAACTGCTCCACCAACTCCCGGCCGTCTTGCGCCATCCGGTCGATCAGATCGCGCGGGAAGAAACACGGCGTTTCGCAGTTGCGGAATTTGACGCCGGTACCGCAGCGTTCGTCCAGCAGCCGCAGGAAATCCTGGTACTTCCCGGGCGTGTAACGCGCATTGAAATCCCGCCGCGGCTCCGGGACCATCAGACTTCCAGCAAAAACTCGCCTTGCCGCATAATCTGACGGTCGTCGATCCAGATATTGAATTCGCGGCCGACAACGTCAATGTGCGTGCCGGAATGCCAGGAAGCCCCGGTGTGGGCGCCGTACGGATTTCCGAAAGCCATGTGAATGCCGGGAATTTTTTCGTCTTGCAGGATATTCCCAATTACTTCTTTGAGCGCGATGTTCGTGCCAATGGCAAATTCACCCACAAGATCGCTGTTCTCGTCCGTGTGGGTATAGCGCCAGAATTCGTCTTCCAGTTTTAAATTCGCGCTGAAGGCTTCGGTGAGGCGGTTCTCCTTCACGCGTATGGTGAGCGGCTCTTCGCGCAGTTTTCCGTACTTAGCGCAAAGGTAATCGCCGACCACGCCGTCGATGACGAAGGTGCCGTTCACTTCGCCCGGCGTCGTAAAGGTCTCGCCGCCCGGCAAGTTGCCCCACTTATTCGGGCTGATGATGCCGCTAGTCTTGACCCATTTATAGTTCGGATTCATCGCGGCGGTAATGTCGGTTCCGAAAGCGGTTGTAGCGCGAATGGAGCGGCCGGCGCTTGCCATTTCCCACACGCGCGTGCTGATGGCGTCCACCTTGAGGAAGTCGGCCCGCATGCCCTGCACCATGATTTCCTTGCTGATATTGACCATGTGGGCGTGGCGGATTTTGCGGCGGTTCACGACGTCGGTCATCTGCATGCGCGTCTTCAACTCGTTAAGCTGAGCCTGAACCGCGAAGATGCTGACCTGGCTGGTTTCCAGATCGTCGAGAATGATTTGGGGGTGCGTCGCGAGCGGGCGTTCCGCGTAATCTTCGAGAACAAACGCGTGGTATTCCGCGCCAAGCAGATCGAGTTCATGCACCAATGAGGACGCAATTTCGGAGCTGGCGATGTCCGTGATGACCGTGACTTTCTCGCGCGGTTGAATGCGGAGGCAGACGTTGACGGCATTGCGAGCGCCGGGAGAAAGCTCGGGATCGAAGGGGAGTTGGTGGAGAAGTGTGTTCACTGAGCTAGGTGGTTGCTCCCATGACGGGGATATCGTGCTCGGAGACGCCCATTTCGGTTTCTGAAATGATGTAATCCACCACTTTTTTGAGATCGCCCGTTTCTTGAAACACGCGGAGCTGCCGGTCCGCGCCCGAACCCATTTCGAGCATCTGGTGAATGTACTCGAGCTCGTTGCGCGAGCCTAGTTCGTCCACCACGTCGTCCACCAAATCTAG
>JALYXS010000254.1 GCA_030946965.1 Acidobacteriota bacterium | reverse complement strand
CGCTAAGTCCATGACCAACAATTTCCTCTACGAAGTGGAACACTACGGCAAGGTCTTAAACGCGAACCGCACTTACTATTTGAGCCGCTCCCAACCGCCGTTTCTCAGCCGCATGGTGCTCGACGTTTATCGTGAGACCGGTGACACGGCGTGGCTCAAGCGCGCTCTTCCCGCTCTGGAACGCTATTACGAATACTGGATGCGGGAACCGCATTTCACGCCGGAGACCGGCCTCTCGCGCTACTACGGCGGGTCCGATCTGCCCGCCCCCGAAGTAGTTTTCGGCGAGCGCGACGAAGCCGGCAAGAATCATTACGACCGTGTCGGCGAGTATTACCGCACGCATGATGTCAAGGAGTACGACGTGTCGAAGTTTTACGACCGCGCCACCGGCCAGCTAAAGCCGCTGTTCTTCGCGGGCGACCGCGCCATGCGCGAATCCGGCTTCGATCCTTCCGCCCGCTTCGGACCGTTCAGCGTGGACATTATCAACTTCAATCCGGTTGGCCTGAACGCTCTGCTCTATCGCATGGAAACAGACATGGCCGCCATATTCACTATCCTGGACGAGCCACGCCGCGCGGAGATTTGGCCGGTCCGGGCCTTGAAACGGGGCGAGTCCATCCGGGGCCTGATGTGGAACCAGCAGGCCGGCCTCTTCTTCGATTACAACTATGCCGCTAAACAGCTATCCAGTTACCACTTCCTTACTACCTTCTACCCGCTATGGGCCGGCATTGCCACTCCGGAACAAGCCGCGGCGGTGGCCGGCAATCTCGCACTTTTCGAAAAGTCCGGCGGCCTGCAATCGAGTGACAACGTTTCCGGCAACCAATGGGACGCGCCCTTCGGCTGGGCGCCGCTGCAAATCATCGCGATCGAGGGCCTTCGCCGCTATGGATTCAACGACGCCGCCGAACGCCTGAGCGTGAAGTTTCTAAAGATGATCGAGAGTGACTTTGCCCAGCACCGGACCATCAAGGAAAAGTACGACGTAGTGCAAGGCAAGTCCGATCTCGGTTCAGGCGTGAAGTTCGGTTACACCTCGAATGAAATTGGCTTCGGCTGGACCAACGCCGCCTTCGTTCTGCTGTATGACGAGCTCTCGCCCAGCGGCAAAAAACAGCTATGCGTCGCGCAGTAATAGTTGCCGTCTTACTGCCCTATTCGCTATCCGCTCAGTGGCAGCCGAGTCCCGCCTTTCCACTGCCGGCCAGTCCGCTTGCCATCACCCAGCGCGGGCAGCCGCACCTGCCGTTCACGGTTGCCGGCGAGCACGGGGCCATTCTTGGACAGCAGGACGGCAGCTTTGAAGTCTGGAACTTTCCGAATAAGATCGCAAGTCACTTCGGCATTACCGCCGAACTCGCCGGCTATCCGATTCCCATCGAGCTCAACGAATACGCCGCAACCATCGAAGTCAATCCGGAGCGCACTACCATCACGTATTCGCACGCAGCTTTCACAATCAAGCAACACATGTTTGCGGTGCGCGGTGGAACGTCCTCCGCGGGCGCGGTCGTTTTCTTCGAAATTTCATCCATTCGCCCGCTCGCGCTCACGATTCGGTTCACGCCCGATATGCTGCGCATGTGGCCTGCAGCGAATTTTAACCGGCCGAGCGCGGAATGGGTTCCCGTTGGCCAAAGCGGTTATTACATTCTTCACACGGATAACGACGCCT
Organism: Acidobacteriota bacterium; assembly: GCA_030946965.1. GTDB lineage: Bacteria > Acidobacteriota > Terriglobia > Bryobacterales > Bryobacteraceae > JALYXS01. Next base: position 1,750 of record JALYXS010000254.1, on the reverse strand, counting down.
TCTCCGGATTTCTAGGGATGCCCGGCGCGAAGCCCGGAGTTCTTGCGCCTTATCAGGAACGCCCACGCACCTATCCGTTGGAACTGAAGCTCGACTTCGATCCAAAAACTCAAAGCGCAAAATACTTCCCGCTCCTGTTCGCATCGAGCGCCAAAGATTTGATGGAACTCAGCCAGTCGTGGATCTCGCTGTATCGAGATACCAGCGGCTACTACGCGCATTTCTTCGATCGCCGCCTTACCATCGCCACTCCCGACACGCAATTCGACCTTGCGATGCGCTGGGCCGAACTCTCGATCGATCAGTCTCAGGTGAGCTTCCATGGTGAAACCGGGCTGGTTGCGGGATATTACTCTTCCGCCGATTCCGCGCGCCCGGGGTTCGGCTGGTTCTTCGGCCGCGATACACTCTTCACCTTGTATGCGGTCGATAGCTACGGAGATTATGCCTTAAGCCGCCGCGCCCTCGAATTCCTGCTGCGCCGGCAGCGCGGCGATGGCAAGATTATGCACGAGTTCTCGCAGACGGCGGACCTGGTCGATTGGAAAGCGGCGCCCTACTTCTACGCCGCGGCCGATGCCACGCCGCTGCTGGTCATGACAATGTATGACTACGTGCATGCATCGGGCGACCTCGACTTTCTGCGGCGGCATTGGCAAGCGGTGCGGAAAGCTTACGGCTTCACGCGCGCGCACGATTCCGATGGCGACGGCATCTACGAAAACACCGAAGGTACTGGATGGGTCGAATCCTGGCCGCCCTCCATGCCGCACCAGGAGATCTATCTCGCCGCGCTCGATCAGCAATCCTGCGGCGCTTTGGCCAAGCTGGCAGTCATGATGAACGACGCCGCGCTGGCGAAATCGGCGAACGATCAGGCCGGACTCATTCGCGCCAAGCTGGAGTCCGAGTATTTCGATCGCGGGCGTGATTTCTACTCTTTCAGCCGCAACGCCGATGGATCGACAGACCAAGCGGCTACAATTTTTCCCTCGGTCGCGTGGTGGAACGGTTCGCTGACATTGGCAAGCGCGGCTTCTATGATGAGCCGTTGGGCATCCCACGAATTCTCCACGGACTGGGGCGTCCGGGACCTAAGCCGAAATGAATCCATCTACGATCCGATTAGCTATCACCAAGGCTCCGTCTGGCCGCTCTACACCGGCTGGACCGCGCTTGCCGAATATCGCTCGGGCCGCTCGAATTCGGCCTATGCGCATCTGATGCAGAACGCGGGCCAGACGTTTACCCAGGATGCCGGCGCTGTTACCGAACTGCTCTCGGGTGAGTATTTCCAGCCTTTCGGCCGCAGCAGTTCTCATCAGTTATGGTCTTCCGCCATGGTGCTCACGCCGGCCTTGCGAGGACTGTTCGGTATCGAAGCGGATGCTCTTCACCACGCACTCTCCGTCCATCCGCAAATCCCCGCCAGTTGGGATTCCGCCAATCTGCGGAACGTTCGCGTGGGCGAAGACCGGTTCGACTTGAAACTCCGGCGCAGTTCCGGGAAGCTCATCATCGAGGCAACGTCGCCGGAGCCGCAAAACCTCTGCCTGAATACCGAGACCGCCTGTACGTCAGCGCGGAGTCATCGTGCTGAGTTGCGCCTGCCCGCTATCGAGATAGAATTGCCGCACTCTCTGCCCAGCCCTGGAGGGCCCACGCGCCAGTCGAAGGTTCTCTCGCAGGTAGAAAGGGAAGGTTCGGCCACTTTCGAATTGGAAGGGCAGGGAAGCGAAACCGTGGAAGT
>JALYXS010000229.1 GCA_030946965.1 Acidobacteriota bacterium | reverse complement strand
AAATGTCGAAAAATAAGGAACTGAACGACGCTTTTAACGCCGGCAAGACGGCTCTCGAAGGCAAGCAATACGATGCGGCTGTCGAGAATCTGAAGAAGGCGAGCGACATGGATCCCAAGCAGAACGTTGTTTGGGCGCAATTGGCTGAAGCCTATATGGGGCAGGCTTCCACCAAGACTGGCGCCGATGGGGAAGCCATTCGCGCGCAAGGCCTGGACGCTTACAAGAAGGCGATTGAGATCAAGCCCGACGAAGCCGCTTATTACAACAATTACGCTCTGGCTTTAGCCAAGGACAAGAAAATTCCCGAAGCGGAAGAGGCCCTGACGAAAGCCGCGCAGATCGATCCCAAGGGTGCGGGCCGGTATTACTATAATCTGGGCGCCGTGCTGGTAAACACGAATCAGCTGGAGCCCGCCGGAGTAGCTTTTAAGAAGGCCATCGAACTCGACCCCGATTACGCCGATGCCCAGTATCAGTACGGCGTGTATCTGATTTCGAAAGCACAGGTCGATAAGGACGGCAAAGTCACGCCAGTCCCCGGAACGCAGGAAGCTCTAGAAAAATATCTTCAGTTGAAGCCGACCGGACCTTTCGCGGAGTCCGCGAAGGGCATGCTCTCCACCATGGATTCGAAAGTCTCAACCAAGTACGTGAACCCGGACGCGAAGCCGGAACCGGCCAAAAAGGGCCGGAAGAAGTAAGAGAATCGCGGGGCCGGGATGCCCCTTGCCATGCGTTTTGCCTTTTTCATTATTCGGCTTCTGCTAATCTTCGGAGTCCTGCGGTACGTGATTGGATTCCTGATGAAGTTCGTTGGTTCGGCAATGGGTTCTTCCCCTTGGCCGGCAACGCGTTCGGCCCAGTTTGCGAAGCCGCGAGCGCCCGAGCGGAGCCAGGCGTTCTCCGGAGTATCGCCGGGTGCTCCCGGCGTTGGCCGGGAGCTTCGCAAAGATCCGGTTTGCGGGACCTTCATTCCGATTGACAGTTCGCTCCAGCAAAAAGTGAATGGCGAAATCGTGTATTTCTGTTCCGCCGGTTGCCGCGACCGGTTCAAAGCGGCCTAAGAATTTGGGAAGGCTTTATCGCAGACCGGATCTGATCGTCGCGCGAGCCGCATGGAAGTCCGCCGGCAAGACCGTCGTTTTCACGAACGGCTGCTACGATCTGTTGCACCCTGGCCACATACGGCTGCTCGAAAAAGCGCGATCTCTGGGCGATCTCCTCATTCTCGCCCTCAATACCGATGCAAGCGTACAGCGCATCAAGGGGCCATCCCGCCCGATGATCCCCGAGTCGCGGCGCGCCGAGCTTGCCTGTGGTCTCGAAGCCGTCGATGCGGTTACCCTCTTCGATGAAGACACTCCGCGTGAATTGATTGCCGCCGTGCTTCCCGACATCCTGATTAAAGGCGCCGATTGGGCTCACTTTATCGCCGGTCGGGAGGAAGTCGAGGCCGCGGGGGGCCAAGTGCTCACGGTTGCGCTCGAACCGGGCTACTCGACAACCGGCATCGTCGAGAGCATACTCGCGCGATAACCGTTGTCGTACCCTTTCCGCCCTTGTCGTAAGCTGTAAAGGCTATCTTCGGCGTTGGCGCCGCGTGTCTTCGTCCTTATGACCGACCTTCAGATGTACATTCTCGTAAGCATTCCGCTGGCCGGCATCCTGTCGAACACGGCGCTCTACATCCCCTTGAGCGGGCGCATGGAAACGCGGTTTGCGTCGATCGGCACCCGGCTCGATTCGATCCTTGGCAAGATCTCCGACCTCGATTCCCGCGTCGCCGTTCTGGAGGATCGAGGGGCGAAAAAATAGCGGTCTGCCTTGGTCCACCCCTCGATTCGCGAGCTTTTCCTTAATCTCAACCGCCATCCCGCATTCCAGGATCTGGTTCAGCATCTGCGATCCGGCAAGACCAGTCTTTCCGGGCTAACTACCTCGGCAAAAGCTATCTATTCGGTGCTGCTCTGGCAGGTGACGGAACGGCCGTTGCTGATTGTTGTCGAAGGCAACCAGCAAGCGGAAACGCTGTTTGAAGCCATCGACACGTGCTTCCATTTACTGGTTTCAGGACGCGAACGCGCGGGGCCGCAACTGCTGCCCGCGCTCGACGTCGTTCCCGGGCAGGGGATGTCGCCGCACGCCGAAATTCTGGAAGAGCGGGCGATTGCATTGTGGCGTCTCGCTTCCGAAAAAGTGCCGATCACCGTGACGCCCATCGCTTCCGCCCTGCTCCGGATCGAGCCCGGAGAGTTCTACCGCCAGCTCGCGCAGACGCTGCGAGTGGGCGACGAAATTCCGCTTGAAGATCTCATTGCCCATCTTGCGAGCGTCGGATACGAGAAACGCGAACCGGTCGAAATGGTGGGCGAATATTCGATCCGCGGCGGCATCCTCGACGTGTATTCGCCGGAAGCGAAGCCCGTTCGCGTCGAACTGTTCGGCGACGAGATCGAATCCATTCGCCGGTTCGAAGTGGAATCGCAGCGTTCGGTTCTGAAAATAGGCGAGTGCACGCTGCTGCCGTTAACGGAATACCAGCGATCGCCGGAGCTGATTTCGCA
>JALYXS010000090.1 GCA_030946965.1 Acidobacteriota bacterium | reverse complement strand
GCGATCAGGCATTCGTAAAGCACATTCCCGTCTTTCGTGCGTAGCGCCTCGATTAACTCCGGCAGCGCCGCGGCGCCGCGCAATACGCCAATGGCACGCGCTGCATTGGCTCGCGAATCCATGCTGGCGCCGCCCCTAGCCAATCTGCCCAGGGCTTGAATCACATCCGGGCGAACGACTACGTACGGCTCGACCGTACGATCGTCGGTGCCGGTGAATTTGGCTTTGAGATTGTTTCCCGCACGGCGAAGCGACGACCCGACGCCCGAGCGCGCATACCCGGGCAGATAGAAATTGACCAGACCATCGGCGGCGCGGATCTGGATTTCGGGATCGTTGTCCTGGGCCGCCAGAATGAGCAAATCGACGCCGGCCGCGCCGGAAATTTCTATGATTGCTTTAACCGCTTCCGCGCGGGTAGAAGTTTCGGGGCTGTGAAGAAGTTCCTGAAGCTTGGGAAGGGCGCTTGGCCCGTCTTTCGCCATCGCCCGTATTTCTTTGGGAGATTGCGCGAAAAGCGAGACGGAAACGACGAAGAGAAGAAAGACTTCCCGCATTACCGGACGAATTCTAGCTGCACGCGATTCGGAATTACGCCGGCTTCGAAACCCATATCGAGCATTTTCTGGGCGGCGGCGGGAATCGCTTCACCGCAATCGACAGTATAGTGATTGACATACATCCCCACGAACTTTTCGGCAAGTCTCGGGTCCATGTCGCGCGCAAACTGTAGCGCGTAGCTGAGAGCTTCTTCGCGGTTATCGAGCGCGTATTGGATGCTGTCCCGCATCATGCGGCAACACTCGCTCCGCACCTCGGGCGACAGAGATCGCAGCAAAGCGTTTCCGCCAAGCGGAAGCGGCAAGTTGAACTTCGTCTTCCACCATTTGCCCAAATCCAAAATTTTGTGGAAACCGCTCTTATTGTAGGTAAGCTGCGCTTCATGGATAATCAGGCCGATATCCGCCGAATGCTCCTGAACGGCAGTTAAAATCTTGTCAAAAGGTGTAACGATAGGCTCAAAATCCGGCTCAACGATCCGTAAAGCCAGATAGGCCGTGGTGAGCTTGCCGGGGATGGCGATCTTCTTCCCCTTGATCTCCTCCGGCTCCATCGGATGCAAGCCGACCAGCATGGGACCATAGCCATCTCCCACGCTTGAACCACTTGCCATCAACACGTATTTGTCGGCGACGTACGGGTAGGCATGATATGAGATCGCGGTCAGGTCGTATTCGCCCTCGATGGCTTTCCGATTGAGCGTTTCTATATCTGAAAGCACGTGGCGAAAGGCCAATGTGGATGAACGAATCTTACGGGTGGCAAGTCCATAAAACATAAATGCGTCGTCCGAATCGGGACTGTGAGCACTAACAATTTCTTGGGGGATTGAATCTGCCATAAGACCGAGGAGTGTGCCTTCAGTATGGCACGCGAGGGGTGCAGTTCCGGAAAGGAAGCGGGGAAATGTTGGAAGGGCGACCGTTCCGCAACCGGGAACTCAACGCTGGCTGCTAGGGTCAAAAACAGTGCAAAAGCACTCGCCTGAATAGGCTTTACCTTGACCGTTCACCAGTCGATGATTGCTCGTTCACCAAATCGCGGGACTGATCGCCCTCGTCGTGGTCCGGCTCTATAGCCACCTCCTGGCCACCCTTCCGGGCTGGCTAAATTGGCAAGCTCAGGAACCTTACCGGCTAGTTCCTAATTTCATAATGCTCCCGCGAAGCATGGCTGTCAAGGGCATAATGAAAAAAAGTCAACCACGGCGGAGTTATCATATAGAGCACACGCGATGTCGATCCCCCCGATACCGCCGCCTCTGGAGCACCTGGGTTCGCGCCATTTCTCGTTCTATCCGCCGATCCTTAATATCGAACACAACGAGTGGACCTATCGCAGCTCCACATGGTCGGAAATCCTCGTGGTGAATGTCCAGAGCGCGATGGAAGTTTGGATTCCACGCCGCTTTCTGGGCGAAGTCTCGCGTATCGAAGATCCGGTTCTGATCGTTGGGTTGCTCAAAGAGATCGAGTATAAGGGTGGAGCGATCTGGCCGCATCAACGGCGCGTCATCGAGATGCCCATCGCGGTGGGTGAGCGCCGGTCGTCCATTCCCCAAAATGTGGAACGCGCCCCCGTGATTGGAATACGGCTCGAATCGAGCACCGACGTGCGCGCGGGCAAGATGGTGATTGGCGCGCTGGTCGTCGGGGTCCTCGCCTGTCTGGTTGTGGCGAATACGGCGCGGCAGTCGCAATTCCGGCAGCGGGTAAACTTCACGACGCGCGATCAATCTTATTTGGAGCTGACGCGCGACGACGATTATTACGCGGTCGTCCGCAAACTTGGAACGCCGGCGGCCGACCACTGGCGTTCGGAAGCCGGCGAGTTGCAGTACCGCGCATTGAGCTACCCCGATCGAGGCTACAGGATAATCCTGATGGGGACCGCGCGGCCCGATGCGCGCTACATCGGTGCGGTGGACGATGGGTGGAACCCCGTGCATGTGGTGCAATATGCCACGGGCGGCAATAGCGGCGCAATGCTACGCAACCTGCATAGATTTTAATCGCAAGTTCAATGAAAACTTTTCTCCGTAATCTGCTCTGGTTCGCGGTAGCGTTCGCCGCGGCGCTTTGCCTAGGCACGATCGCGCTCCACCGCGGCGAGCGCATCAACAGCATCTGGCTGGTTCTCGCGGCGGCTTGTACCTATCTGCTCGGATTCCGTTTCTACGCCAAATTCATTGCCATTCGCGTGATGATGCTGAACGACGAGCGCGCCACTCCGGCCGAACGCCTGCGCAACGGGCACGATTTCGAGCCGACCAACAAATGGATCGTTTTCGGCCACCACTTTGCCGCCATTGCGGGGCCGGGGCCGCTAGTCGGGCCGGTGCTGGCGGCGCAATTCGGATATCTGCCGGGAACCTTGTGGATCATTATTGGCGCGGTCCTGGGCGGGGCGGTTCAGGATTTTGTGATCTTGTTCGCGTCCCTGCGCCGCGACGGCAAATCGCTCGGCCAGATGGCGCGAGAGGAGATTGGAAAGGTCGGCGGTTTCGTCGCCATGGTTACAGTCCTGATGATTATGGTTATCCTGCTCGCCGTGGTTGGCCTGGTGGTTGTGAACGCGCTGGCGGGCAGCCCCTGGGGTACGTTTACCATTGCCGCGACCATGCCGATCGCGCTTTTCATGGGCGTCTATTTGCGGTTTCTCCGGCCGGGGCGAGTACTCGAATGCTCGGGCTTAGGTTTCGTTATGGTGATGTCAAGCATCTTCGGCGGGCAGTGGATTTCGCAATCGAGCTACGCGCCGATGTTTACGTTTTCCGCGATGGTTCTGGCAATTGCGGTCATCGTTTACGGGTTTCTGGCAAGCGCCCTTCCCGTGTGGCTGTTGCTTGCTCCGCGCGATTACCTCAGCACTTTCGTGAAGCTCGGCGTGGTGCTGATGCTCGCGGTGGGCATCCTATTCGTCCGGCCGGAATTGCAGATGCCGGCATTCAGCCGGTTTGCCGATGGCACGGGTCCGATTTTTGCGGGCAAGATCTTCCCGTTCTGCTTCATTACCATTGCGTGCGGCGCGATTTCCGGATTCCACGCTCTGATTTCCTCGGGAACCACGCCGAAGATGCTCGCCAAGGAATGGCACGCGTGGCCGGTGGGCTACGGCTCGATGCTGCTCGAGAGTTTCGTCGCGATTATGGCGATGATTGCCTCGTGCGTGTTGCAGCCGGGCGTCTACTTCGCGGTGAATTCGCCAGCGGGCGTGGTCGGGAAAACCGCTGCCGCGGCGGTCGCGACCATCAGCGGCTGGGGCTTTCCGGTGAGTGTCGCGGACATGCAAAATCTCGCCGCAAGCGTGGGCGAGACCACGTTATTCAACCGCACGGGCGGCGCTCCTTCGCTTGCTCTGGGCATGGCGCATATTTTTGCGCGAAGCGGCGGCGGCCAAGCGCTAATCGGCTTTTGGTATCACTTCGCAATCATGTTCGAGGCGCTTTTTATCCTGACGATTATCGACGCGGGCACGCGCGTCGGGCGATTTATGTTGCAGGATTTTTTGGGTCATCTCTATAAACCGCTGGGACGCACCAGTTGGATGCCGGGAGTGATTGCGACGAGCGCCATCGTGGTCTTGGCTTGGGGATACTTTCTATATCAGGGCGTGGTCGATCCGCTGGGCGGGATCAATTCGTTGTGGCCGCTGTTTGGGATCGCCAATCAATTGCTGGCGGCCATCGCCTTGTGCGTGGCAACGACAATTCTGCTTAAAATGCACGGGGCTAAATTTATGTGGGTGACATGCACGCCGCTCGCCTGGCTGGTGATGGTCACATTCACGGCCGCCTGGCAGAAAATCTTCTCGCCCGCGCCGCGAATCGGTTTTTTGGCGCAAGCGGCGCAGTTGGACACCGCCATTCGCGCCGGGAAGATTACCGCCGGAAGTGTTGCGGATACGCAGACCTTAATTTTTAATGCACGGCTGGATGCCGTAATTTGCGGGGCTTTTCTCGTGCTGGTAGCGGTGATCTTGATCGACTCGCTGCGCGTGTGGTTCGGTATTCTGCGTGGAAGCCGCGAGCGAACCGTGCGAGAGTCGCCGTTTGTTCTGTCCCAATTGCGCCCCGAGGAAATATGATACGGCTCAAGAGTTTTGGCCGCCTGTTTATTGGCCTGCTGCGCGAGATTTCAGACGAAAATGCCTACCGGCGCTATCTGCACGCTCGCGGAACCGCTCCTTCCGGCGTGGAATGGCGGCGTTTCTCGGAGGACCGGCTCCGCGCGAAATACTCGAAAGCCAAATGTTGCTAAAAAGTGCTGTTAAAAACTATTTGTTCTGCTAAGTGTTAAATTCATAACCGTGCGGCGTCCTCGGTCCAGTCCACTCTTCGCGTTTCTAGTGCTTACCGGGTTTGTGGCGGGGCCGTCGGCGCGGTCCCAATCGCTGGACATTCCCGAGGCGCTACCCGTTCATCCGGCCACGCCTTCGGACGACCGAATTTTAGGCGTGATCCCTAACTACCAGACTGTATCGGATCCAAATAAGGCGGTGAAGCCTTTGACCGTGCGCGAAAAGTGGAAGCTCGCGATAAGAGAGTCGGTCGATCCGTATAGTTTCGTGTCCGCCGCCTTAGGCGCGGCGCTGTCGCAAGCCGGTAACGACACGCCAAAGTACGGGAATGGGTTCGCGCCCTACATGCAGCGGTTTGGAGCGGCGAACGCCGACCTCGCGACGCAAAGCCTCTTCAGCGATGGCCTTCTCGCCTCGTTGTTTCACGAAGACCCGCGATATTTCCGCAAAGGACCGGGTAGTCCGGTTCTCGCGCGGGTCTGGTATTCCATGACGCGTTTGGTCGTCACGCGCCGGGACTCGGGACGGTCTTCGTTCAATTTCTCCGGCGTGTTGGGGATGGGGATGGGAATTGCGCTGTCGAACGCTTACTACCCGGCGCCAAGCGTTAACGGTTCGGTGGTTGGCTCGCGTTTTGTCACGAGCCTCACGGGAGCCAGTCTCGGGAATTTGTTGCCCGAGTTCTGGCCCGATTTTAAACAGAAATTCTTTAAGCGCAAGCCTTAAGCCGGCAAATCCGGATCGAGAGCTTCTCCCGGCGCTAAACCGGTTAACGGCTCGCAACCCACGACCCGGGCGAGTATGGCATGGACCTGGCGGACGCCTTCGGTGAGGGCCGCCGGACCGGGCTGCAGGATGAAGCTCGATTTAACTTCATAAATCCGGTTCCCGCGCACCGCGTCGATGGCGTCCCACCCTGGCCGATTCCGTATCTGTTGTTTATTCGCCTTGCGCCCGCACCAGGAGGCCAGGATCACTTCGGGATTCGCCGCCGTAACGGCTTCGGTCTTCACGATGCGATTCTTCGCGTCCGGATACTCGCGCAAATGCGGAAACACTGTCTCGCCGCCCGCGATTTCAATTAATTCCTCCACCCATCGGATGCCGCTGATCAGCGGATCCATCCACTCTTCGAAGAACACGCGCGGCCGGCGAGGAAAGAGACTGGCCGATTCGGCGATACGCGCCAAATCCCCGCGCAGCCGTTCCACAAGGGCCGCGCCAGCGCCTTCCGCATCCACGATTCGAGCCAGCATCAGCATCATGGACAAGATCTCCTCCACGGAACGCTGATTGAATACAAGCACGTTGAGCCCGGTCTGGATGAGGTCGCGGGCGATGTTCGCTTGTAAGTCCGAGAAGCCGATAACCAGATCCGGCCGCAATTCCAGAATCTTGCCAATCTTGGCCGAAATGAACGCCGAAACCATGGGCTTGGTCCGGCGCGCTTCCCTGGGGCGATAGGTGAATCCGGAGATGCCGGCGATGCGCGCGTCCTCCCCAAGCAGGTACAGAGTCTCGGTCGTTTCCTCGGTCAGGCAAACAATGCGCTGGGGACATCGATCGCCATCGAAGGACGTCAACTCTTGCCGAGCAATTTTTGAATTTCGCCTTCGATATCCCGGAAATCGCGATTGCACGTTTCGTGACTGGCGTAAGAGCCTTGCGTGCCCTGGTGAAACTCTCCACCCGGGTGTACGTAACGAATGACGCCCGTTCGATCGACCAGGAAGGATACCGATGTGTAATCGCGTTCCCGATCGAGCCACCAACGCTTGAGCGCGCTCCAGTCCGCATCCAGAGCAACCGGGAACGTAAACTGTTTTTCCGCCGTTGCGGCGTCCAACTTCCGCATATCCCAATCGCCTGCCGGCTTCGGGTGGTAAATGCCGATCACCTGCAATCCCCGGCTCTCGTAATCGCGCTGAAACTTGAGTAGCGCCGGAGCCGTCGCCTCACATAGGGGACATCCGCCGGTCCACCAGCGCAGAAGGACTACCTTTCCCTTGAGGCGATTCATTTCAAGGGGCTGCGAGTGTATCCAATGTTCGAGCTCGAGCGGCGGGGCCGGACGGCCGATAAGTTCCTTCCCTTGCTTGCCGTCCACGCGCTCCCGGGCTTTCGCTTTTACTTGAAGCGCTACGGGCGCCAACGCCGCGCGGAACGCACCGAACAGCATGTCTCGACGATTCATAATCGATTATCGCTCCCCGCGCGCGGTTTAGTAGCGCGATTTAGTATTGTGGGAGTGCCGAAATAAAAAAAAATGATGGAATCCATATTGAAATACGCTTTCCGCTTGACGCTTCCCGCTTGCGCAGCCGCGTTTCTACTCGCGCAAGCTCCGCCGGCTGCGCCACCCCGTCCCGCCCGCCCGAGTTTTCTAATCAGCCGTCCCACTCCCAGTCCCGCCGCGGTTGAGCGCGGTGAAAAGGTTTTTGTGGCGAACTGCGGCTTCTGCCACGGGTCGAAGGCCAACGGCGGCGAGAGTGGCCCCGACCTCGTTCGTTCCGTGGTCGCGCTGCGGGATGATGACGGCAACGAAATCGGGCCGGTGATTTTGCATGGACGTCCGGACAAGGGCATGCCACCCATCGCGATGACCGAGGCTCAGATCAAAGACATCGCAGCGTTTCTGCGTTTCCGTCAGCAGTCCGCCATCAACCGCGGGGCCTACGCGATTCAGAACGTTGTAACGGGTAATCCTGCCACGGGAGAAGCTTATTTCAGTGCCCACTGCAGCGGATGCCACTCATCCACAGGCGATTTGAAAGGAATCGCCGCCAAGTACGATCCCGTGGCTTTGCAAGCGAGATTTCTATATCCGGGAAGTCGCGGCCGCGGACGCTCTCCTTCCAGCGCTGCAACAGTTCCCGTGACTGTCACGCTGCCCTCGGGCGAAAAGTTCACGGGCTCCCTCGATT
>JALYXS010000212.1 GCA_030946965.1 Acidobacteriota bacterium | reverse complement strand
TGATGTAGCAGGCAGGCGCGGCCACTTTGATGCGCGGGTCGAGCGCCGAGATATAAGTTGCGATCGTGCCTCCGCCGGAGCAGCCGGTGCAGCCGATGTTGTCCGCGTCCACTTCCGGGCGGCTTACGAGATAGTCGAGCGCGCGCTTGGCGTCCCAAATGCGGTACCGCGCGAACGCCTCGCCCGCCAGGATACTTTGCGCGCCCGCTAGAATGTGTTGCTCGGTCGACCCCCCGGCCAGCGATGCATGAAGCCGGGCGTCGTAGGCCTGCAACCGCTCGCCCTGCCCAACGGGGTCGTAGGCCAGCACGACGAAACCTTTGCGCGCCAGATTTGCGGCGATACGTTGCGCCGCGGGCTTGCCTTCATCCCAATGACCGAGTGCGAAAAGTATGCCCGGATACCGGCCCGGCGTGTTCGGGCGGTACAAATTCGCGGTGATGTGGATTTTCGGAAGGCTATCGAAGATAACGTTTTCGATGGTGTACCCCGGCTGTTCGATTTGGCCCGTTACTCGCGCGTTGAGAGGGCCTTGGTAGTCCGGCAATCCGCCGAGCAATTCGACGATTTTCGCGCGGACTTCGGCCTTGCGGTGTTCCGCGCCAGGGATAGAGCCGATAGCCGCAACGGTTTTCTCCCGTTCAGAAAGTTGTTGCTGAGCGATCGTATCCATCCAGCGGAGGAACGGATCTTGCGCGCAAAGCGGCGCGGTGATGAGGAGGAGCAAGAGGAACTTGTGGCGCGCGCACTCGTGCGCCACCACGTCAGCCATCTTATTCATTCGCGTTCCTTTCGAGGATCGTTCGTAAAATCCCCGGAATCTCAAACACCGCGCGATTCTCCAGTTTGGCCGCGTTGCAGCGGAACTCACGATAGGTTTCGGGCTCCAGCAGTTTCTCCACCGCCGCCGCAATCCCCCGAAAATTTCGCAGTACCAGTCCCACTCCCCGCTCCTGAATCCAATCGGCGTTATAGCGCTCCTGCGGCAGCGTCCACGCATTTCGCTCCACAATCACGGGCAGTCGCATCGCGAGCGCTTCGCTAATACTGCCGGGTCCGGGCTTGCCAATAAAAAAATCCGACAGCGCCATGAATAAGGGGATATCTTTCGTGAACCCCTCAATATACATCGGCACGGGTCCAACAATGCCGCGCAAAGCCGACGCTAATTTTTTACTATGCCCGCAAATCAGAATTAACTGGACCTTCAACTTCGAAACCTGCAAGCGCCTGGCGATCTCAAGCATCGCGCCCGATCCATGCCCTCCGAAGAGCACCAGTCCCGTCGGGAGATCGGGATCGAGACCCAGACGCCGCCGTTCCGCGGCCCGATCGATTTCAACCGGTTCGTAAAATCGCGGGTGTAAAATCATCCCGGAAGTCTGGAATACCATATGCGGCGGGTGTCCGGTTTCCTTGGCTTGCTCCACCGCGCGGCTGGTGCCGCAAATCAAATATTGCGATTGCCGCTCGATCCAGAAATGCGGCGGATAATCGGCCATGTCCGTCAGGATCGTCACCATTGGCGTGCCTGCGGGCAAGCTCTGGCGGAGCGCCCGGTTGAAATTCGGGATTACGGAAACCACCAGATCGGTTTCGCGATCGCGCCAAAATTCCGTCAGCACGCGAACTTGCGCCGGATGGTACATGCGGATGATCGCTTGCATGGCGCGCGTCGCTTGCGGCGATCCGAAAGTCCACCCTTTCTTAAGAACCAAATTATAGATATCTTCCATGCGGATGCCCGTCAGCTTGCGAAAGATATCGAGGGAATTCAGAACCTCCTGTAGATTCACGAGGCGCACGTCCCAGGGAAGCCCTTGCCGCTCGATCGCGTGGCGCAGGGCATTCGCGGCGCTACGGTGTCCGCCGCCCGCGTCGAAGAACACGAGATCGATGTTCTTCATAGGCCCGGAACCTATTTACTGCGCTTCGCGCCGATTTCGGCCTGCAACTGCCGGAAGGCGGTTAGCTCGAAATTCTCCTTCAATCTTTCTTTGCCCTCGCGTAGTTCGGCGGCCCGGGGACCATCGTCTTTTAGACACCGTCCGAGTAGCACCGTCGCTTCGCCGTCGTTCGGAGTCCGATCGAGCACGGACCGGAATTTCTCCGCGGCGGCGTCAAAACTCCGCGCTTTCCAAAGCGCGTAGCCTTCGTTGAACCAGTAGTCGGGATCGGCTTCATCGCCTTCGAGCGCCTTTTTGAAACTCTCGACGGCTTCGGGAAGATTGCGCCGGGATTGCGCCGCGCCCAAGTCGTTATAAACCTCGTTCAACGGAGCCTGGCCGGCAACCAATTGAAACTGGCTGGCGGCGCCCGCGAAATCGCCCTGGTAATAGCGAGTCAGGCCGAGCAGAAACATGGCATCCAGGTAATGCGAATCGCCGCTATTCACTTTTGCCAACCACTGCGCGGCGGAGTGGTAATCTTTCTTCTCCCAAAAAATCCGGCCAAGCTGAAAACACGGTTCGGAAAATCGCTCATCCAAATGGGCGGCTTGCGCGAACAGCTTTTGCTTCTGTTCGAGACTGTTTGCTAATAGGCCGCGAGTGTAATTCTCAATGGCATCCACCCGGACCGGCGGGCGGACGCGGCGAAATTCCTCTTCAGACGGCGCCGATTGGGGGGCAAGGTGCCTCACGAACTGCCAAGCCAGGTGCGTCTCGAGCGCGCTCAGATCTTCGAGCGGCCCTGACGCTTCGAATTCCGGCCCAGCCTTGAGACGTTTCAGATCGACAACCCGGGCACTCAACTTAATTGTTCCTTTGGCGTTCGCGTTTACGCCCTCCTCTACCGGAATCTCGTATTGCCCGAAGATAATGCGCGCGGCATCCAGTGCCTCGCCCACCTTCAGAACGGACGCGCGCGTGAGAACCGCGTTCGGACGGATCGACAACCGGCGAAAAACTTCCATGCGATCTTCGCGGGAGAGCGCCAAAAGGCCTTCGGAAGCGAGCGACTCCCGGATTGTTTCCGAAACGCTCTCCCCGATCCAATCGAGGTTAGGCGCTTTCGTTTGATTGAATAGCGGGAGGACGGCGACGCTGTCGGCGGAAACCGCGCGTACCGGCTGGATCAGCAGAAGAGCAATCCCCGCGAGCCGGCAATTAATCTTGAGCGATGGCACTTCTCACTACTCTAACAACCGCTGCCTGGATGGCTTCGTCGTCTCCGAAACCGTCAAATCGCGGAAGATCCGCCTCTTTCCGAAACCAGGTCGTCTGGCGCTTAGCGTACCGGCGGGTAGCCTGCTTCGCGGCATCGATTGCTTCGGGCAGGGTGAGCTCGCCGCCCATAACCTGCAGCGCCTGGCTATAGCCAAGCGATTGAAATGGCTTCGCGTCGGGTGGAACGCCGATCTTCAATAGGTTCTCGGCCTCGTTCATCAGCCCATCCTGAAACATGTACTCGCAGCGGAGATTCAAGCGCTCGTAAAGCAACTGGCGCGGAGGGAACAGGCCGATCTTGACGATCTGGAAACCCTCGAGCGGCTCTCTACCTTCACGGAACAGATGCGACGCGGGAGTTCCCGTCAACAGGCGAATTTCAAGCGCCCGCATGGTCTTCGGGATGTCCCGATGATGGATTCTGGCGGCTGAAGATGGGTCCAGCCGCCGCAGCAGCCGGTGTAGCGAGCCGTGCCTGCGCTCCTCGCGCCGCGCCAAGCGGATGCGCAGTAGAGGATCGCGCGCCGGACCGGGACTCAGGCCGTCGATCAGCGCGCGAAGATAAAATCCGGTGCCGCCCGAAACCACCGGAACACGCCCGCGCGCTGCAATGTCCGCCAACACCTGACGGCCCCGCCGGGCGAATTCACCGGCGGTAAAGACTTCATCCGGTTCCGCGATATCGATTAGGTGATGCGGAATCCCGCGCCGTTCCGCGAGCGGCAGTTTAGCCGTGCCAATGTCAAATCCGCGGTAGATCTGGACGGAGTCGCAGTTAACGACTTCGCCATTGAATTCTTCCGCAACGCGCAGCGCGAGCGCGCTCTTGCCCGATCCGGTGGGCCCCGCGATCGCGATCAGCGGAATTTCACCGTTATACAATGAAGCCGAGGGTTCGTTCTGCCTCTCGGGCAGGCGAAGGAAAGCCACATTTAATGATCCGTCTTCCGATTTGCCTGTCGCTTTATTTAATTTCCGGCATAGGCGCGCTCAGTCCCGCATTTTGCCAAACTACCGATCCGAAACCGCCCGCCATCGATAAGTCGTCATCGTATTACAACTTCGCCATGGGTCATTACTATGCCGAATTGGCCGGCGCCTATGGAAACCGCAGCGACTACGTTAATAAAGCTGTCGATTATTACAAACTGGCCATAAAGCAGGATCCTTCGGCGACCTTCCTTGCCGAAGAACTTACCGATCTTTATATTCAGGCGGGGCAGCTTTCGAAGGCCGTTACCGAAGCCGAAGAAATGCTGAAGCAGAATCCGGAGAACCTGGAGGCGCGGCGTATTTTGGGCCGCATCTACACCCGCATGATCGGCGACACGCAGCAGGGCAAAGTCGACGACAATATGCTGCGCAAATCGATCGAGCAGTACTCGAAGATCACCCAAAAAGATCCCAAAGATCTCGATAGTTGGTTGATCCTGGGGCGGCTGCAGCGAGTTTCGCGCAATTCCCTCGAAGCTGAAAAAGCGTTTAAACAGGCGCTCGCGCAGGACTCGGAGAACGATGAGGCGCTGACTGGCCTCGCCATGGTGTATTCCGATCTTGGCGACAACAAAAACGCCGTCGAGATGCTGCGCCGCGCGAGCGAGAAAAGCCCGAACCCGCGCACGCTCGCCGCTCTGGCCAGTTTTTACGAGCAGGCCCGCGATTTCAAAAGCGCCGCCGATGCCTGGAAAAAGGCACTCGCTCTCTCACCCGAGGACACGCGTTTAAAGCGCGCTCTTGCCCAGGACCTGCTGTTCTCCGAGCGCCTCGACGAAGCTCTCGCGCTGTATGGCGAGATCGCGCGGGAAGAACCTCGCGATCCGCAAGTTCAATTGCGCATCTCGGAAATCTATCGCCAAAAACGCGATTTTGAAAAGGCGCGTGAAGCATACAACAAAGCGAAAGAACTGGACAAGGACAATATTGAGGTCCGGTACGACGAAGTGAATCTGTTGGACGCCGAAGGCAAGCCCGATCAGGCCATTACCGTTCTGAAAACCATCCTGGACGAGACCGCGAAAAAGCAGTATACCGACGCCGAGAAGAGTGGCCGGGGCACTTTGCTCGAACGCCTGGGAACGCTCTATCGCTCCACGAACAAGTATCCGCAGGCGATCGCCGCGTTTCGGCAAATTAGCGATCTGGAGCCGAATGCGGCGCCAAGCGTTGCGATTCAGGTGATCGAAACGCATCGCATGGCGAAGGATCTGGCGGCCGCGCGCCAGGAATCCGACGCGGCGCTGAAGAAGTTTCCAAAAGACCGTTCCGTTGCCTTGGAGCACGCATCCCTGCTGGCCGATACGGGTAAGACCGATCAAGCTGTCACGGAACTGCGCGCTCTCATGTCGGGCGGCAAAGACCGCGAGATGCTGTTGAGCATTGCCCAGATTTACGATAAAGCGAAGCGGTTCACCGACGAACAGAGCGCCTTGGATCAGGCTGAAAAGCTCTCGACCGGCAAACAGGATCGCGAGGGCGTGCGGTTCATGCGTGGCGCAATGTTTGAGCGAATGAAGAATTACGAGGGGGCCGAAGCCGCTTTCCGAAGCGTATTGAAGGACGATCCCGATAATGCGGGAGCGCTCAATTATCTGGGCTATATGCTGGCCGACCGCGACGTGAGATTAGACGAAGCCAATAAGCTGATCAGCCGCGCCGTTGAGTTGGACCCGCAAAATGGCGCTTACCTGGATAGCCTGGGATGGGTTTACTACCGGCAGAACCGTTTGGATCAGGCGGAAGACCAACTGCGGCGCGCGCTCGAGAAGATGAGCAAAGATCCCACGGTTCACGATCACTTGGGCGACGTCTACTTCAAACAGGGCAAAGTGAAGGAAGCGATTGCGCAGTGGCAGGCGTCGCTTAAGGAATGGGATTCCACGCCGCCAGCCGACTTGGACCCCCTTGAAGTCGCCAAGGTCACGAAGAAACTGGAAAGCGCGCGCGTTCGGGTGGCGAAGGAATCGGGAGCCAACCGTTGACGGAAGCGCGCGTAAACGTAAGCGATCCGGAGCGTTGGGTGAGTGCGGCGGGCGGAAGCGCCCTTTTCATCTACGGGCTTCGGCGGCGCGATCCGGCAGGATTTTTGCTCGCCGGTTTGGGCGCGGCGTTGTTCTACCGCGGGGCGAGCGGCCATTGCCAAGTGCGTGAGGCTATCGGTCATGGCGCAAAGCAATTACGCCATGACCCTGGACAGACGTTTCTCTCCATTCACAAGGCCGTTACAATCGATAAACAGCCGCACGAGGCTTTCGATTACTGGCGCAATCTGGCAAATCTGCCGCGGTTCATGGATCATCTGCATTCGGTGACGGTGAACGACGACAAGCATTCCCATTGGATTGCCAAGGCGCCGCTTGGGAAGACGATCGCGTGGGATACCGAGATCATCCGCGAGACCCGAGGGCGGTTCATCGAATGGCGCTCTGTAAGCGGCGGCGAGATGGAAAGTTCCGGTTCGGTTCGTTTCAGCAAACGGCAAAACGGGCGCGGCACGAAGGTCCACTATTCTTTTCGGTATGAGCCTCCAGCGAATAGCGTGGGCCTGATTGTCTCCAAATTGTTTGGGACCAATCCGGCGAAACAGGTTCAGCAAGAACTTCATAAATTCAAACAAGTTATCGAGGCCGTATAAAGATGATCACCTTAGCAGATGCCCGTCGAATTATCGCCGCCGCCGAGAAGAAGGCGGAACAGATCAAGCAGCCGATGAACATTGCGGTGGCCGACACTGGGGGTAACCTCGTCGCGCATGTACGCATGGACAACGCGTGGCTCGGGAGCATCGATATCTCGATCAAAAAAGCGTACACCGCGCGCGCGTTCGATATCAGCACGAAAGATTTGGCGAAGAATAGCCAATCGGGCGATCAGTTCTTTGGAATCCACGTATCGAACGACTTGCGCGTAATGATTTTTGCGGGCGGGATTCCACTGAAACGCGACGGAAAGGTGGTGGGCGCGGTCGGCGTGAGTGGCGGTTCGGGCGATCAGGACCACTCGGTAGCCGAGGCGGGCGCGGAAGCTTATTAGCAGTTGACATAGCTATGTGAGATAGCTTCATTTAATAAATGCGGGCGAGCGTGGCTGAGGCCAAAAACAAACTTCCTGAATTGATTAAAGCGGTTGAGGGTGGGGAGCAGGTTACAATCTGCCGCCGGGGCGTGCCGGTAGTCGATTTGGTACCTACTAAATCGGGAACTGCCGAGAAGCCGCGTTTTGGAACGCTCAAAGGACGGATCGTCATCAACGATCCCGATTGGTGGAAACCGATGAGCGACGAAGAGGTGGAAGGTTTCCTGGACGGCCGCTACTGAGTGCGGCTTTTGCTCGATACGGTTGCTTTCATTTGGGCGATCGAGGCGCCTGAGCGCATTTCAAGGAAGGCCATGATGGCCTTGCAACGCGATCGGG
>JALYXS010000190.1 GCA_030946965.1 Acidobacteriota bacterium | reverse complement strand
GCGCTATCGCGATTACGTGATCAAGTCGCTCAATGACGATAAGCCGTACGACCGTTTCGCCAAGGAACAGATCGCGGCCGATGAATTATGGCCCGACAATCCCGACGCGCGCACCGGTACCGGCTACTACCGGGTGGGTACCAACCGCGACATGCTCTTCAAAGTGGAAGAGCAGAATGCGTCCGAAAAACTGACCGACTATGTCGACACCACTTCCGCCGTGTTCCTTGGACTGACCGTCGGATGCGCGCGCTGCCACGATCATAAATTCGATCCGATTCCGCAGAAAGATTATTACCGCATGCAGGCGATTTTCGCGCCCGCCGTGAACGATCGCACGTTCCTCGAATACAACGAAGCACGCTTCTACGACATCGCGGCAAATGGACGGGAGTTCAAGCTGCGGCAGATTGGCGCCGAGATCGCGCGCATCGAGAAACCGTATCGGGCGAAGCTGCGCGATGAGCAGATTTCGAAACTTGAATCTGCCCTGCAACAAGCGGTGAACACCAAGGCCGCCGATAGGACGCCGAAGCAACAGGCGCTCGCGACGCAGGCCGAGGCAAAGTTGAAGCTTTCGGACGAAGAGGTTCGCGCGCAGCTTTCGCAAGCGGACGCCGAAAGATTGCACGCTATCGAAACGCGGCTGGTCTCGATGTTCGCCAACTACGGTCCACCGCCCATGGCTCCCGGAATTATCGATGTGGGACGCGAAGCGCCGAGGACTTACATTGCCGACCGCGGGAATTACCTATCGCCCGGCGAAGAAGTGGCCCCCGGGTTCTTGACGGTGCTGGGCGGCGGAAACGTTCCCGAGCCGCCGCTGCACGCCAAGTCCACGGGCCGGCGGAAGGCTCTGGCCGAGTGGATTGCCAGCCCCGAAAACCCGATGTTCGCGCGCGTGATGGTGAATCGGCTCTGGCAAGATCATTTCGGACAGGGCTTGGTTAGGACCGGCAATGATTTCGGCACGCGCGCCGGCGAACCGAGTCATCCCGAGTTGCTCGACTGGCTGGCGGCTGAATTCGTTACGCGCAAGTGGTCGATCAAATCGATGCACAAGCTCATCATGATGTCCGACGCTTACCGCCGCAGTTCCAACGCGACCGATTCCGCTCAGAAACAAGATCCCGCGAACGTGCTGCTGTCGCATATGAACCGGCGGCGGTTGGAATCGGAAGAAATTCGCGATGCGGTACTTCAGGTGAGCGGCAAGTTGAATCTCGAAATGGGCGGCGCGCCAGTGGTTCCGCCTCTCGAACCGGAGGAATTATTCGGCATCATCGGGAAACCGGAGAACGCGTGGGTGGTGACGCCCGACCCGTCGCAGCACACGCGCCGAAGCATCTATATGCTGGTACGGCGCACGTTTCAGCAGCCGATGGCCGAAGCGTTCGACACGCCCGATGGCGTTCAATCGTGCCCCCGGCGGAATGAAAGCACGACGGCGCCGCAATCGCTCGCGCTGCTCAACAGCCGGTTCATGGTGGAACAGGCGAAGGTATTGGGTTCGAAGCTTGGGACCATAGACGAGGCCTGGGAGCGCGTGCTTGACCGCAAGCCCTCCGATCCGGAGCGAGCCGCGGGGTTGAAGTTCATCGAGAAGCAGACGGCATTGATGGGTTCGAAGCCGGTGGCGATGGCGGAGTTGGCGAGAGCGCTGTTAAACATGAATGAGTTCCTATATGTCGATTAACCGGGAGAACTATGACCAGGCGTGAACTTTTGCTGCGGAGCGGCGCGGGCTTCGGCGCGGCCGCTCTCTCGAGCCTTCTTGAAGGTGCCGAATTCAATCCGCTGGCCCCCAAACTTCCGCCCGCGCCGGCCAAAGCGAAGAGCGTCATTTACCTTTTCATGCATGGCGGCGTCAGCCACGTGGATACCTTCGACCCCAAGCCCGAGCTCACCCGCCGCACCGGGCAGCCGCTCTCGACCGAGCTCGCGAAGACGATCAAGACCAGCTTCATACACGACCCTACTAAAGCCATTCTGCGCGGCAGCCCCTGGGAGTTTAAACCCGGCGGGAAATGCGGCACGCCCGTGTCGGACCTCTATCCGAATCTCCGTGAGCGCATGGACGATATCGCGGTCGTTCGCGGCTGCTACGGCGACGCTTTCGATCACGCGCCCGCAATCTATCTGCGCACCACCGGTTCGCAATTTCCGGGACGGCCCTGTCTCGGTTCATGGGTCACTTACGGCTTGGGCACCGAGAATCAGAATTTGCCCGCGTTCGTGGTGATGTCGGATGGTTCGACGAAATCGGGGCCGCCCGCTTATAACGCCGGCTTCCTTCCCGCCGTCTATCAGGGCACGGTATTTCGGGGCGGTGAGAATCCGATCCTTTACCTTCGCAATCCCGCCGGGATTTCCGAACAGACCCAGCGCGAGACGCTCGGGCTAATCAACGATGTGGATCGCCTGCACGCGCAAACTCGCCCTGGCGATACCACGCTCGACGCGCGCATCGCTT
>JALYXS010000189.1 GCA_030946965.1 Acidobacteriota bacterium | reverse complement strand
GACTCAACCCACCTTTTTCATGCAGTTATTCGGCTTTAACGGAGTACCCGTGAACGCCCGGAGCGTCGCCGGGTTAGTAAGCTCGCCCAGTTGCGTCTATGCGTCGGATCTGATCCGAGCGCAAGTGGCGCGCTGTCCGCAAGCGGGTCGATTACGATCACCGCCAACTGTGGCATTGACGTGAATTCCACGTCCGCCAGCGCTTTCAATGCAAGCGGCAGTGTAAGAATCCGAGCGACTAACGTAGGCGTAACCGGCGGGGCGTCGATCCTGGGGACTGCGTCCATCACGCCATCGGCCGTCTTGGGAATCCCGCAATCGGTCGATCCACTGGCCTATCTCGGCCAGCCGGCCGTTCCAGGTTCCTGCGACAACATCAACTACAACGTTTCGGGCAGTCGCACCGTCACCATCCATCCCGGCACTTACTGCGGTGGAATCAACGTAAGCGGTAGCTCGACCGTGACGCTTACCTCGGAGCGTTACATTTTGAAGGGAGGTGGCGTGCAGCTCAGTGGATCTTCATCTTTCAGCGGAACCGGGGTTTCTTTTTTCAATACCTCAGGGGGAGGTTACGCGTATGCGGGGATCCATTTCAGCGGTTCAACCACTACGAATCTGACGGCGCCCACGTCTGGGGCGATGAGCGGCATCTTGTTTTTTGGAGACCGCGCGGGGCCGGCCGGCACAAGCAATTCCTTTTCGGGAAGCAGCGGCTCCAAGTTCGAAGGGACGCTTTATTTTCCGACGGAGCATCTGGATTATTCCGGTAGCACTGGCCTCGCCGCGGCGTACACGATTATTGTGGCGCGCACGCTAACGTTCTCCGGGAGCACTTCCTTGACGCTGAATAACAATCATTCAGGTCTTTCGGGTGGCTCGCCGTTGAAGGGAGCGGCGCTGGCGGAATAATCATGCAAAATCGATCGGCACTTTCGAAGGCTGGCCGCCCGCGCGCGCAATCGGGCAACGCAATGCTGGAATTTGCTTTGCTACTGCCGCTCACCATGATTATGTTCTTTGGAACGATGGATTTCTCCCGAGTATTCTATGCGGCCATTGAATTATCGAACGCCGCGCAAGCCGGCGCGCTATACGGAGCACAGAGCGTCACGTATGTGTCCGATACAGTTGGGATACAACAGGCGGCGGTCTTCGAGGCTCAGGACTTGACCGGCATGACAGCCGCTTCTAGCCACTATTGCCAATGCCCGTGGGGACGGCGGTGAGTTGTACTTCGGGAACCTGCGCCGGCTACGGAGTGCCAGAAGTGTATGTCAGCGTCACGACCGCGTATACTTTTCAAACCTTGTTCGGATACACGGCGCTTCCGGGCTCGGTAGCGATGACCCGAACGGCCGTGACGCGCGCGCAGTAAAGGACGAGCATGCCGCCAAGAGGGTCGATGCCTTTGTCGAATGAGCGCCAAGCCTCGCGGCCGGGAAACGCCATGATCGAGTTTGCGCTTGGCATTATCGACGGGGGCAGATTTGTGTGGGCATATAATACTGTTGCGTTTGCCTGCCGGGAGGGGACGCGTTACGCCATTGTCCGGGGCGCGGCGAGCAGCTCTCCGGCTACCGCGGCGCAAACGTCTACTTGGCAGCCCGATAACAAGCCGGGTAGCTTTGTGCAAGTGAAGGTCGCATTTACCTTCAAACCAGTGACTCCGGTATTCACGATGGCTTCATACCAGGTTGCCAGTACTTCGAAGATGGCGATCTCGCAATAACAAATGAACTTGGAAGGCCAGTTGCAAGGAAAGCGCCATGAAATGGACACCGGGCGGGGAAAGCTCCGACATCGAAGACCGCCGCGACGAAGGCGGCGGAGGAGGAATGAATTTCGGGGGTCCCCATCTCGGTATCGGCGGCACTCTTATCCTTCTGGTTTTGAGTTTCGTATTCAAGCAGAATTTCTTCTCTTTGTTTTCGGGCGGTGGCTCCAGTTCCGATGCTCCCGCGACGACGTCCGCTCCGGTGCGCTCTGGCGGCGATCCGTCGCGCAGCTCGCGGGAGAAGACCGAAGTCCAGTTTGTTTCGTTCGTTCTGGACGATGTGCAACGCACATGGGATAAGCTTCTCCCGCAACAGGGAAACGTGCCGTATCATCACGCGACGCTGGTTTTGTTCCGCGACTCCACCCGGTCCGCTTGCGGCCAGGCACAAGAAGCTTCGGGTCCGTTTTACTGTCCCGGGGATGAGAAGGTTTACATCGATCTCGGGTTTTTCGACGAACTGAAGCAGCGTTTCGGAGCGCCCGGGGAGTTCGCGCAGGCTTACGTCCTGGCTCATGAAATTGGGCACCACGTGCAGAAATTGCTCGGGACTGAAGCGAAGGTCCGGCATTTGGAGGAGCGGAATCCGCGTGAGCAAAACCCTCTTTCGGTGCGTCTTGAGTTGCAGGCGGATTGCTATGCCGGAGTTTGGGGTAACACCACCGAACAGCGTAAGATCATCGACCAAAGCGATGTTGAGGCGGGCTTGCGCGCCGCTGCCGCGGTAGGAGACGACCGCTTGCAGAAAATGGCGACCGGACGCGTGAGTCCCGAATCGTTCACGCATGGTTCGTCCGCCCAGAGAACCAGTTGGTTCCGGAAGGGTTTGGACTCGGGGCAGATTTCCGCGTGTAATACTTTCGCGCAGTAAACGTAGTTGCCGATACAATAGGACATCTCTTCCTCGGAAGTTACCGCTACAACCATCGCCGTCGTCGCGGAAAAACCGTCCGTTGCGCGAGACATTGCCAAGGTTCTTGGCGCAAATCAAAAGGGCGATGGATATCTGCACGGCAGCGGGTATATCGTCACGTGGGCGATTGGACACTTGGTCGCGTTGGCGCAGCCGCATGAAATCCGGCCCGAATGGAAACACTGGCGATGTAATCTTTTGCCGATGCTGCCTCGGGAATGGCCGCTGGTCGTTTACGAGCAAACCAAAGATCAGTTCGAGATTGTCCGCAAGATCATAACATCGCCCAAAGTTGACCGGATTGTGTGCGCCACCGACGCCGGACGCGAAGGTGAGCTGATCTTTCGTTATATCTACGATGCGGCGCAATCCGGGAAAGCAGTCGCGCGCCTCTGGATTTCCTCGCTGACAGCAGACGCCATCCGCCAAGGCTTCCAGGAACTGAAGAGTGCCCACGAGTTCGACGGATTGGGCGATGCGGCACGGGGTCGCAGCCGCGCCGATTGGCTCGTCGGAATGAATCTCTCCCGGGTCTACACGCTTTGTTATGGCGAAGAAATCTCCGTGGGACGCGTCCAAACGCCCACGCTCGCCATGGTGGTGGAACGCGAACTCGCGGTCCGGGCATTCGTGCCCGAAGAATATCGCGAGGTGATCGCCACATTTTCGCCCCAGGCAGCCGCGACGCAAAAAGATCGACCCTCTTATAAAGGCACGTACTACAATCCGTCCGCGAAGCGGGAAAAGGCGGTAGCCACCACGGGGAACAACACGCGGCTGCCCGTTCAGGGGGATGAAGCCAAGCAGATCGCCGCCAGGGCGTTGACCGGCGAAGCGCGAATCCTGTCGGTCCAGGCCGAAGCCAAACGCATGGCTCCGCCGCCTCTATACGACTTGACCGAATTGCAGCGCCATGCCAACCGGCTTTATGGATTGAGCGCCCAGCACACCCTCGACGCCGCGCAAGCGCTTTACGAAAAACATAAACTGCTCAGTTATCCGCGCACCGATAGCCGCCATCTTTCGCGCAGCGTCGCGCAAACTTTGCCGGCCATCGTCCGCGTGATCTCTCCGCGCTATCCGAACCTCATTGCACCGGGGACGGGAGAGAAGCCGCTCGGCGCGCGCTTCGTCGACGACGCGAAGATTTCCGACCACCACGCCATCATCCCCACGACAACGCCGACCGGCAATGCCAATCTTTCGGAGGACGAACGCCATCTCTACGATCTGGTTTGCCGCCGCCTGCTTTCGGCCTGGCATGACGATTACATTTCGGACGTGACCACTGTCATCACCACCGTGAAGAATCCGGATGTGGCCGATCATTACCAATCGAACGGGACGGCGGTGCGCCAGCCCGGTTGGAAGGTCCTCGATATTGGCGGCGATCGCGTAGTGGAAGGCTCCGGGCAAACGCTGCCGGATGGTTTGACAGAGCGGCAGTTGCAGGACGTTCTGAATGCCGAAGCGGTTCTTAAGAAGACGCGTCCTCCCAAGCGCCTCACCGACGCGACGCTGCTCACCGCCATGCAGACCGCAGGCAAAACGCTCGATGAAAAAGAACTGTCCGACGCCATGAAAGATTCCGGCCTTGGCACGCCGGCAACCCGCGCATCGATCATTGAAGTGCTGTTGAAACGCGGATACATCGAGCGGCAAGGCAAGAACTTGGAAGCGACAGCCAAGGGAATTCATCTGATCGAGGTTGTTCATCCGGAAGTGAAAAGCCCCGCGATGACCGGGCAATGGGAAGCTTACTTGAAGCGCATCGAGCGCGGGAACGCGGACTTGCCGGCATTCCTGAAGGGAATCGAAAATTATGTCGGCGAAGTGGTCGGCAAGGTTGTGCGGCAAGGTGTTCAACAGCAGGGCATTCGCGCGGCCGTCCCACCGCCTCCCCCACAAACTTCCGTTTCGCGGCGTGCTCTAACGGGCGGACCCGAAGACCTTCACTCGCTTCTGCAATCCGGATTCGGTTTCCCCGAATTCCGCGCCAATCAGGAAGCCGTTTGCCGTGCCGTCGTATCGGGCCAAGACGTGCTGCTGGTTATGCCGACGGGGGCGGGGAAGTCGCTCTGCTATCAACTTCCAGGGCTGGCGCTCGGCGGCACGACGCTGGTGATCAGTCCGCTGATCGCGTTAATGGAGGATCAGGTCGCGAAGTTGAAGGAGCGCGGTTTCGCGGTGGAACGTATCCATTCGGGGCGGGACCGCGCCGAATCGCGGCAGGTCTGTATCGACTATTTGCAAGGCAACCTGCAGTTCCTCTTTATCGCGCCCGAGCGGCTGCGGGTGCCGGGATTTCCGGAAATGCTCGCCAAGCGAAAGCCGGCGCTGGTCGCGGTGGATGAAGCGCACTGCATCTCGCAATGGGGCCACGATTTTCGTCCCGACTACCGGACGCTCGGGCAACACCTGCCGTCTCTGCGGCCCGCGCCCGTGATCGCGCTCACCGCGACAGCGACGCCGGTGGTCCAGGATGACATTGCCGATCAACTCGGCCTCGCTTCCGGCGGCCGCTTCATTCACGGCTTCCGGCGCGACAACATCGCGATCGAAGCGGTCGAAGCGGCGCCCGGCGAGCGCGGCCGTTTAGTCCGCGAGCTGTTGTCGAATCCCGAGCGGCGGCCCGCAATTGTATACGCGCCGATGCGGCGCCTGGCCGATACGCTGGCGCTTAGCTTGAATCGCCACTTTCCATCCGCCGCGTACCATGCCGGGTTAACCGCGGCTGTCCGTCAGCGCGTGCAAGCCGATTTCCTGTCGGGCAAAGTGCAGGTTATCGTGGCGACTATAGCATTCGGAATGGGCATCGATAAGGCGAATGTCCGCACGGTGATTCACACGGCGCTGCCAGGCAGCCTGGAAGGTTATTACCAGGAAATTGGCCGTGCGGGGCGCGATGGATTGGCATCCCGAGCGGTCTTGATGCACTCCTACGCCGACCGCCACGCGCACGATTACTTTCACGAGCGCGATTATCCGGATGTCAAAGTACTGGATAGAATTTTCGGCGCGTTGACCGAGGAACAGCAGGCGAAAGAGCAATTGCGGCGGCGGGTGAAAATGGAGCCGGACGCATTCGACAAGGCTCTCGAGAAACTGTGGATTCACGGCGGCGCGACGGTCGATTTCGCCGAAAACGTTACGCGCGGACATGGCGAATGGCGTGAACCGTACCGGAGCCAGGGCGAGCAAAAATTAACGCAGCTTCAAAACATGCTGGGCTTTGCCGACGCCAGCCGGTGCCGGATGAGTTTGCTGGTAGCCCATTTTGGAGATGAGGCCGGCGCGCGGAATCGATGCGGGATATGCGATTTCTGTTCGCCCGAAACGTGTGAAGCGCAGGTCTTCCGTCCGGCCACGGCCCGGGAAGAGGAAATCGGCCGGAAGGTTCTGTCGATCTTGCGCATCATGGATGGCCGATCGACGGGCAAGCTCCATGCGGAAACATGCCAATCTTCAGCGCTCGACCGCGACGCCTTCGAGCAACTCTTGACAGGCTTGGCGGGCGGCGGCTTAATCGAGATCAAGGACGCTGTTTTTGTGGCGGAAGGCCGGGAAATACATTTCCGCAAAGCGTCGCTCACCCACGAAGGCAAAGGCATTGCGCCCGAAAGTATTCTGGAAATTAGAATCAAACAACAGTCGGCCGGGAAGGCGGCACGCGGTAAGAAAGCGGCCGCGAAGCGCCGCTCGAAGCGCCCCGGGAGCGGCGATGCCGAAGAGAGCGGATTGGAGAAGGCGCTCCGCCGCTGGCGCCTCGCCGAAGCCAAGAAGCAGAGCGTGCCCGCGTTTCGCATCATGACCGATAAGACTTTGCAATCGATCGCGAGCGCGCGGCCGGCCACTCGCGATGAGTTGCTGGCGGCTCCCGGTGTCACGCCCCGAATCGCCCAGCGATGTGGGCGTCAGTTACTCGACATTGTCGCCAAAGCTGAGTTGCGATAGAATTCTTTGCGTCACCAACTATGCGCTTACTAACCTTGTGTCTCCTCCTTAGCCTTCCAGCGTTAAACGCTCAAACTAAGAAAATTCTGGTCACGATGCCAGACCCCGAACTGCTGAAGAGCTTGCAGAGCGCTTCCCCGCAGGCCACGATCGTTCCCGTTACGAAAGATAACGTCGCCAAAGAAATCGCCGGCGCGGACGCCTTCATCGGCAACATTACGCCGGAAGAAGTGCGCGAAGGAAAAAACCT